>QHSB01000258.1 GCA_003220335.1 Candidatus Rokuibacteriota bacterium | reverse complement strand
CTCAGCGCCTCCAGCTCACCCGTGCGCCGCGCCAGGAGCCGCCGCGTGACCAGCGTGCGCGCGCGCGCGACGATCTCCTCGGGCAGGAACGGCTTGGTCATGTAGTCGTCGGCGCCCTCGCGCAGACCGCGCACGCGTGCCGAGGCGCTGCCGAGCGCGCTGAGCACGAGGATCGGCAGGTCGGACAGCTCAGCCTGCGCGCGCAGCCGCTCGATGACCTCGTAGCCGCTCATGCCGGGTAGCATGAGGTCGAGCACCATGAGGTCGATGTCGGGCGCCGCCGCAAGGGCCTCGAAGGCCGCTTCGCCCGTTACCGCGGTCTCCACCTCATAGCCCTCGCCCTCGAGCAGGTCGCGCAGGAGGGCGGCGGTGTCGGCGTTGTCTTCGACGACGAGGATGCGCGCGGCCTGGGTGGGGCTCATCGCGCACCCACGTCCTGCGTCTCGAGGGTGGTCGCCATCAGCCGCGCCAGCTCGTCCGGCGTGAACGGCTTGGCCACGTAGGCATCGCACCCCGCGTGCAGCGCCGACTCGCGCTCCTGCGAGCGGGCCAGCGCGGAGACCGCGATGATCGGCACCCCTGACGTGCGCGGGTCCTGGCGCAGCCGCCGCGCGACCTCCCAGCCGCTCAGCCCCGGCAGCATGAGGTCCAGCAGCACCAGGGCGGGCGTGCGCTCACGCGCCAGCTGCAGGCAGTGCTCCCCGTGGTCGCACATGCGCGCGTGGCCGCCCAGGAGGTCCTCCACCACCGCGCGCATCAGCTCCTGGGTCGCGCGCTCGTCCTCCACGACGAGCACGTCGCGGCCCGCGAGCACCGGCTCGATCGGCAGCGGCGGTTCCGTGGTCCGCGCGCTCGTGTCGGCAGGCGTCGTGGCGACGGGTAGCGTGAAGGTGAAGCGGCTGCCGCGGCCCTCGCCCTCGCTCTCCGCGCGGACGATGCCGCCGTGCAGCTCGACCAGGCGGCGCACGATCGCGAGGCCGAGACCCGAGCCACCGTGGCGTCGCCGCATGGGCGCCTCGACCTGATAGAACGGATCCCAGATCCGTCCCAGCTCGTCCTTGGCAATCCCGACGCCGTCGTCCTCCACCGCCACCCACAGCTGCTCGCGCTGCCGGCCGGCGAGAATCCGTACCTCGCCGCCCGGCGTGCTGAACTTCACGGCGTTGCCGACGAGGTTGACGAGAATCTGCTGCAACCGCGAGGGATCCGCCTGCACCGGCGGCAGGTCGGCGGCGAGCACGGTGCGGATGTGGATGCGGCGCGCCTGCGCGGCGGCCGTCACCACCGTCCCCACCTGCTCGACGATATGACGCAGGTTTAGCGCCCGTGGCGTCAGCTCGATGCGGCCTGCCTCGAGGCGCGAGACGTCGAGCAGATCGTTGATGAGGTCATTCAGGCGTTGGGCACCGCGGAAGATCGCCTCCTGATGCTCGAGCTGCTTGGGCGTGAGCGTGCCGTGCGCCTGCCGCAGGAGCAAACGGCTGTAGCCGACGATCGCGGTCAGCGGAGTACGCAGCTCGTGACTCACCATGGCCAGGAACTCCGACTTCAGCTCGTCGAGGCGGCGCAGCTCTTCGTTCACCTGCGCGAGCGCGCGCGCCTCGCGATCTTTTTCGGCGTACTCGCGGACCATCTCCGCGTTATCGATCAACACGCCGTACCGGCCGTGCAGTGTTAGGAACGCCACCGCCGCCGCCGCCGCCAGCCAGTCGACGACCACCAGGACTGGCTCGGCCGTCGCCACGTTGCCCGTCCAGACGCGCACGGCCGCCCGGACGCCGATGGCGAGGAAGACCAGGCAAAACACCACGCCGAGGGGCTCCGGCCGCCAGGCCCGCCGCCGGCCGATGGCAACGACGATCAGCGTCGCGACGCCGAGCGCCGAGACGGCCAGGACGAGGTTGGCGAGGTGGTAGAGGGACTCGGCTGACAGTGCGCGGCTCCTTTCTCAAATCATCACACGAGCGCCCCGTAAGTCGAAGTGGGGATTACGTTTTCCTGTGAAAACTTTTTCCCAGCCGTCGGCGCGGCCGCGAACTCCAGCACTTACAACGCGCCGTCGGCTCGTCAGGCGATTGACGCGCGTGCGTCGGGCGCGCACGTTTGAAAAATCTGGGATGCGGTGCATCTCCGCGTCAGAGTGCAAGAAGGCGAGCCCGACGGCGCGGCATGCGAGTTGCTTTTCCCGCACACATGCTCCGCACACGGCCGGTCTGGATGCGCGGCCTCAGGATCTTCCGCGCAATGGCCTCGGCGAGCCCCGTCAACGCGCTCGACGGTGCCGACGATCTGTTCGATGCCCGCGTCCATGCCCGCTCGCGCTTCCGCAGCGAGGAGGATGCGGCGCGTTTCGCCGTCTACACCGTCCACGACGCGGAGGCCTGGGCACCGCCCACGCCGGTGAGCGAGCCCGGCGACCACACCCTGATCGTCGTGCGCGAATTCCGGCGCGTGCCGCTCCACGCCTCGGCCCTCGCCATGCTCCTGCTGACCGCGCGTCCCGGCTACTCGGCGCCGCTGCTGGCCGCGCTCGCGCACTTCGTCGAGCGCGCCGTGAGCGTGTACCAGCCCGCGTATCTGCTGCTGGCGCACTCGCTCGAGCAGCCGCGCATCTCCACGCTCATGATGGGTGTGCACGAGTGCGCGGCGCTGGCCGCCGCGAACCCCACCGCATTCAGCGTGGAGGCGCTGCTGCCGGAGCTGGAGCCGCTGCTGATGGTGCGGCCGGAGTGGTTCGGTTACTGTCCCGAGCTCGAGGCCCAGACCGTCACCAGCAGCCTCGTCTCACCGTACGCCGTGTAGCTCGACCAACTTCAGCTGCTCGCCGACCGCCCGATCGCCCTTCAGCCGCAGCACGGGCCCCGGCAGGGCCGCCAGCCACGCGTCGTGCAGCGCCCGACTCCGCATCTCCGGACTGCCCGCGTCGTAGCCCGCGCACCAATCCAGGAACTCGACGTGCGCCTGGTGACGCGCGCCACCCGGAGCGATCGCCTCGAGGCCGTAGCGCGCGATCTCCCGCGCGCGCAATCGCGCGAGCCGGACGTCCGACGGGACGACGAGGAAGACCACCAGGTCGAATTCCGGGATCAGTGGATCGCCCCACCCGCAGAGCGATCCTGACAGCACCCAGCGCGGCGACGCCGCGAGCGCGTCACGCAGCAGCGCGAGCCGCGGCTCACGCGGACGCTTGTCGCGATACGGCGGATCGGTGGGCAGCCAGTAGAAATCGTCGGTATCGAGGTGACGGTGCCCATGCCTGGCCGCGATCGCCGCAGCGAGCGAGGTCGTCCCGCTGCCGGACGCCCCGACGATGTGAATGCGCTCGGGTACGGGCACGTGCGTGGATCGGGCTAGCGGACGGCGTTGCTCGCGTGCAGCCGCACCGTCTCGACCAGCAGCTCCGTCGTCGCCACCATGTCGTTGACGTCCACCCACTCGTTGACGGTGTGGATCTGGCGCATGCCGCACCCGAGGTTGGCGACCTCGACGCCGCGCCCGCTGAACACGTTGGCGTCGGAGGCGGCGCCCGTGGCGCGTGTCGTGAACGGCTTGCTCAGCCGCTCCGCCGCGCCCCGCACGAGCCGCACGATGCGGGTGTCGTCGGGGACGCTCAGCGGCTCGTAGTCGCGCTCCACGCGGGCCTCGACGCGGGCGGTGGTCGTCTTGCCCGCGAGGGTCACGGAGCGCCGCGACGCGGCCCGCTCGAAGCACTCGAGCATGTGCCGCGTCTGCGCTTCCAGCGCCTCGAGAGTCAGGCTGCGTGTCTCGGCGCGCAGCACGACACGATTCGGGATGATGTTGCTGGCCAGCCCGCCCTCGATGCGGCCGACGTTGGCGGTCGTCGCGGCGTCCACGCGGCCCAGGCGCATGGCCGCGATGGCCTCCGCCGCCACCTGGACCGCGCTGATCCCCTGCTCCGGCGCCAGCCCCGCGTGGGCCTCGAGCCCGTGCACGGTGAACTGCATGCGGTTCGCGGCCGGCGCCCGCGTGATCAGCTCGTGCACGCCGTCGCAGTCGAGGACCAGCCCGGTGCGGGCGCGCAGGCGGCCGACGTCGAAATGCTTGGCGCCGATCAGGCCCAGCTCCTCGCAGATCGTGAAGAGCACGTCGACGGGACCGTGGGGAATCCTTCGCTCGCGCAGGAGTCGCACGGTTTCGAGGATGGCCACGATGCCCGACTTGTCGTCGCCGCCGAGCACCGTGGTGCCGTCCGTGCGGATGACGTCGCCGTCGACGACGGGGCGGACGTTGTCGGCGGGCGGTACGGTGTCCATGTGGCCGCACAGCAAAAACGGCGCGACGTCGGGCGCGGTGCCCGGAAAGCGCGCGACCAGGTTGCCGGTGTCGCTGCCGATCTTGTCGCCCGCGTCGTCGACCTCCACGGTGGCCCCCATGCCCTCGAGGATCGTGGTGAGGCGCTTGGCGACGTTGCCCTCGCGCTTGGACACGCTGGAGATGCGCACCAGCTCGAGGAACTCGTCACGCAGGCGCTCGCGGTTCATGGGAAGAACTTCTTGAGCCAGGCCACGCTCGCCGTCACCGCCTGCGCGCGATGAGCGGGATCGGTCAGGCGGTGGTCGCCGCCGGGAATCACCAGGATGTCGCAGGGCTCGTCGGCCTGGTCGTGCAGCTGCATGCCGTGGTCGAGCGAGACGACGTCGTCGTCTTCGCCATGGACGATCAGGTGCCGCCCGACACCCTTCGGCGCCAGCGCATACCGGCCCTCCATGTACTCCATGGCGAAGGGCACGCCGAGGCCGCGGTTGTCGTCGAGGTCGTCGTTGGCCAGTTCGGTCAGGCTCGCGGGCGCGTTCCACGTCACCACGGGCGTGTCCGGCCGCCGCGAGGCCACGAACAGCGCCACGAAGCCCCCGAGGCTTGAGCCCAGCAGCCCGACGCGGCCGTCGAGCCGCGGGTGGTCCTCGAGGCGCGCCAGCACGGCCTCGACGTCCTCGATCCGCGTCGCGACCGTCGTCTGCTCCTCGGCGCCGCTCGACTCGCCGCAGCCGCGGAAGTCGAAGCGCGCCAGCGCCAGGCCCGCCGCGGGCAGCGCGTCGCCCAGCAGCAGGTACTTGTCGGAGTCCTTCGAGGCGGACAGCCCGTGGCACGCGACCACGCACGGAACGCGACCCGGCGTGTCAGGCACGTGCAGGACGAGCGAGAGCTGGCCGGCGGGCAGCGCGACCGAGTGGCGCTCGACGCTCACGCCCAAGCGAGATGGAAGAGGCGGCAGGCGTTCGTCGACAGGCCGAACATCGTGTCCTCGATCGGCGCCCGCTTCAGCTTGCCGACTTCCTCGGCCACGCGCGCGGCCAGCCACGGCCCCGACTCGAGCCCGGCGAACTCGCCGCCGTACTTCCACGGCGCGTCGCTCTCCACCAGCAGCGACTCCAGCGGGACCTGCTCGACCAGCGCGCGGTCGCGCTCCCGGTAGACGACCTCGGGCGTGACCGAGACGAAATAGCCGGCCGCGACGATGTCACGCGTGACCTCGGGCGACGCCTTGTGCCAGTGGAAGACGGCGCGTTCGATGCGGTGGCGCTGCAGCGCCTGCAGCGCGTCGGCGGCGGCGCCGTGCGGCGCATGCAGCGACACGGCGAGGTCGTAGCGCGCGGCCAGCGCCAGCAGCCGGTCCAGACGCGCGCGGCCACGCGCCATGCGCTCGGCGGCGTCGGCTTTACCCTCGAGGGAATACCACGGCAGCCCGACCTCGCCGAGACCGACGACGCGCGAGTGATGCTCGGTCAGCTGCCGCTCCACCGCCTCGAGGTCCGCGTCGGTGAGCCGGTCCTGATCCGGATGGAAGCCGAGGCACGCCCACACCCCTTTCGGTGCGGAGGCGGCGAGCTGGAGATTGCGGGCGTTGGTCGCGACATCGCAGCCGACGGCGATGACGCCCCAGACGTCGAGCGACTGCGACACGCGCAGCGCGTCGAGCGCGTCGGAGAAGGCCGGGTCGTGCAGGTGGCAGTGGCTGTCGATGACCATCTAGTCCCCCGCCACGACCATGCGCGCGATCTTCAGCGTGGGCGCCGAGACGCGATCGCGCAGCACGAGGTCGTTGCCGATGCCCTCGATGCGGTCGAACATCTCGAGCAGATTGCCGGCCACGGTGACCTCCTCGACCGGAAACGTCAACCGGCCGTCCTCGATCCAGAGTCCCGCGGCGCCGCGCGAGTAATCGCCGGTGACGCCGTTGACGCCGAACCCGATCAGTTCCGTCACGTACAGGCCGCTCTTCACCGAGCCGATCAACTCCGCGGGCGGTGTCGTACCGGCGAGCAGCATGAGATTCGTCGTTCCGACGGAGACGCCGGCGCCGTCACGGCTCGCGTGGTGCGTGGAGGTCAGCCCGAGCTTGCGCCCCGAATACGTGTCGAGCAGGTACGACTCGAGCTTGCCCTCGCCGACCAGCACGGTGCGGCGCGTGGCGAGCCCCTCGCCGTCGAACGGCCGCGAGCCCAGCGCGGCCGGCAGCAGGCCGTCGTCCACGATGGTCACCGTCGGCGCGGCCACGCGCGTGCCGAGGCGCTCGAGCAGGAACGAGGCGCGGCGGTACAGGCTGGGCCCGCTGGCCGCGCCGGCGATCGAGCGCAGCAGGCTGGCGGCCATGTCGGGATCGAAGATCACCGGCACCTCGCCCGTCTTCACCTTGCGCGCACCGAGCCGGCGCAGCGCGCGCGCGGCGGCGGTGCGGCCGATCGACTCCGGATCCTCGAGCGTCCGTCGGCGCCGGGCGTACGAATACCAGGCGTCGCGCTGCATCTCGCCGTCCTTCGCCGCCACCGGCGCGACGGTGAGGCCGAAGGCGGAGGTGCTGTAGCCGCGCGCGAAGCCGTGCGACGTCGCGTAGGCGTAGCGCGCGCGCCGGTCGAAATACTCCGCGCCCTCGGAGTTGGTGATGCGTGGGTCGGCCGCAAGCGCCGCCGCCTCCGCGCGCCGCGCCAGCTCGATCTTCTGCTCGGGGGTCGGCTCCGGGCCCTCGTGGTCCTCCAGCTGGAGGTCGGGGACGTGGTCGATCAGCTCGCTGTCGTCGGGTAGGCCGGCGTGCGGATCCTCGGCGGTGACACGCGCGAGCGCGGTCGCCTCGTCCACCACGCGCTCGAGCGAGTCGCGCGAGAGGTCCGAGGTCGACGCGGCCGCCGAGGCGCGTCCGGAGAACACGCGAAGCGCCAGCCGCTGCTCGCGCGAATGGGTGACCGTGTCCACCTGCCCCAGGCGCACGGAGGCGCTGAACGACTGCTCTTCGATCAGGAAGCCGTCGGCGGCGGTGGCGCCACGGGCGCCGGCGCGCTTGAGGACATCGACGAGCAGCGAGGTGTCGACCTCGCTCACCGGCCCACCGCCGTGCCTCCCACGGTCATTTCATCGATCCGGATCGTCGGCAGCCCGACACCGACGGGCACCGACTGGCCGTCCTTGCCGCAGGTGCCGACGCCCTCGTCCAGCGCCAGGTCGTGACCCACACGGCTCACGCGCGTGAGCGCGTCGGGCCCGTTGCCGATCAGGGTGGCGCCCTTCACCGGCTTCGTCACCTGGCCGTCCTCGATCAGATAGGCCTCGCTGGCGGAGAAGACGAACTTGCCGCTCGTGATGTCCACCTGTCCGCCGCCGAAGTTCACGGCGTAGAGACCGTGCTTCACCGATTTCACGATGTCGCCCGGATCGTCCTGGCCGGCGAGCATGAAGGTGTTGGTCATGCGCGGCAGCGGCGGGTGCGCGTACGATTCGCGGCGCCCGTTGCCCGTCGGCGCCGCGCCCATGAGGCGGGCGTTGAGCCGGTCCTGCATGTAGCCGACGAGCACCCCGTTCTCGATCAGCACGTTACGCCCGGTCGGCGTGCCCTCGTCGTCGACGTTGAGCGAGCCGCGGCGGTTGACCATCGTGCCGTCGTCGACCACCGTCACCAGTTCGGAGGCGACCTTCTGACCGACGCGGCCCGCGAACGCGGAGACGCCCTTGCGGTTGAAGTCGCCCTCGAGCCCGTGGCCGATCGCCTCGTGCAGCAGGATGCCCGGCCAGCCCGGACCGAGGACGACCGTCATCGCGCCCGCCGGCGCGTCCACGGCCGTCAGCTTCAGCGTCGCCTGGCGCGCCGCCTCGGCGGCGAAGCGCTTCCAGCGCTCCGCCTCGAGATAGAAGTCGAACGGCACGCGGCCACCACCGCCGAAGGAGCCGATCTCACGCTTGCCGCCATCCTCGGCGATCGCCGTCACGTTGAGCCGCGTGAGCGGGCGCACGTCACCGACCGTCCAGCCCGACGCGGTGGCGATCAGCATGACGACCTCTTCGCTCGTCAGGGCGACGATCACCTGAGTCACGCGCGCGTCCGCCGCGCGGCACGCGGCGTCGATCTTGCGCATGAGGTCGAGCTTGCGCGTGAGCTCGGTGACGATCGGCGCCTCGGCAAGCGTATAGAGGTCGTGCGGGCGGCCTCGTCCGGCCACGGCCACCACCCCGGACTGGCCGGCGCGGTCGGCGATCGCCCGCGCCTGACGCGCGGCCTCCTCGAGGTTCTTCACGGCGAGATCGTCCGTGTGCGCGTAGCCCGTGCGCGTGCCCGACTGGGCCCGCACGCCGGCGCCCTGGCTCACGTGACGAGACGCCTTCTTGACAACGTTCTCCTCGAGAACCAGCTCTTCGTTGACACGGTACTCGAGGTAGATGTCGGCGTCGTCCACGCGGCCGACGAGATTGCTGCCGAGCAGGCGGTCCATGAGTCCGGGCGTGACGTTGAAGCGGTCGGAGAAGAAGCTCTCGGGACGCGGC
Source organism: Candidatus Rokuibacteriota bacterium (assembly GCA_003220335.1). GTDB lineage: Bacteria > Methylomirabilota > Methylomirabilia > Rokubacteriales > CSP1-6 > AR12. The sequence continues at coordinate 6,014 of QHSB01000258.1, read as the reverse complement.
CGCGCGATCTTTTCAGTCATCTGGAAGGGCCCAATCCTAACCGCCGGCGCCGGCCGGCCCCAAACTTTTCGAACGAGATCATTGTATCGGCTCTGCCAAGCCGCTATCGCGCTTGAAAGGCCTGAATTATCTCGTGGATACGGCGTAGGCCGTGCACCAGCGAGGGCCCCGGCGAGAGCACGTCCTCGCCGGCGATCTCGTGAATCTCGCCGGCCGCGACGGCGGCGACCGTGTCCCAGGCCGGGCGCCCGGCGATCGCGGCGGCGTCGACAGGCTTTCCGCACCACGACGCCAGGATGATCTCGGGATCACGCGCGGCCACGTCCGCCGCCGTCACGATGCGCTCAGGCGCGGAGCGCCGGTCGCGCAGGTCCGCGAAGACGTCGCGGCCGCCGGCAACCTCGATGAGGTCGGAAACCCAGCCGATGCCCGCGATGAGCGGGTCCATCCACTCCTCGAAGTACACACGCGGGCGATCGGGCCACACGGAGGTGTACTCGTGCATCTGCTTGACCTCGTCGCGCATGTCGGCCACGACGTCGCGGGCGGCGGCCTCGCAGCCGAGGGCGCCGCCGATCATGAGAATGGCGGCCAGCACCTCGTCGAGTCGGCGCTGGTTGGTGCAGAGCACGGTGACGCCGGCGCCGATGAGCTCGGCGACGATATCGCGCTGCAGATCCGAGAAGCCGAGCACGAGGTCGGGCTCGAGGGCCAGGATCCGATCCGTGCGGAACGTGGTGAAGCCCCCCACGCGCGCCCGCTGGCGCGCCGTCTCCGGACGCCGCGCGGTGCCCGGCACCCCGACCACGCGGTCCCCCGCCCCCACCATGAACGCGATCTCCGTCGTCTCGGCGGTGAGGCAGACGATGCGCTGCGGGAACTCGACCGGGCTCTTGCCGTACATCTTCCCGTCTCACCCTTCGTAGGTCTCGCGGCGCGCGAGCCCGCGCTGGAACGCCAGGTACTGCTCGCGCGTCATCGGCGGCTTCGCGGCCTTGAGGACCTCGCGCGCTCCCGTGGCGCCGTCCGCCAGCATGTCCACGGCCATCGCGGCCAGCGCCTTCGCGTTCGTCACGTACGCGAGCTGCGGATCGACGATCTTGTAATCCGCGCCGTGACCGCTGCCGGTCGCGCCCCCGACGTAGGGATGCAGGATCGGCATCACCATGCTGAGATCGCCCATGTCGGTCGAGCCCGTGCGGTGCCCGATCTGGCGATAGTGCTCGGCGCCGACGAGCGCGCCGGCGTTGGCCTCGTGGTGACGCGCCATGGTCTGATCGCAGGCCATCGGCATGTAGCCGGGCAGCGTCTCGATCTCCACCTTCGCTCCCAGGGCGAGGGCGCCCGCCTTGAACGCGCGGTCCACCTTCTTCTGCGCGTCGAGGATCGCGTCGACCGTGCGGCCGCGGACGTAGGTCTCCAGGCGCACCTCGCCCGGGATCACATTCACCTGCGAGCCGCCGTGGGTGATGATGGGATGCACCCGGATCGTGTCCTCGTCGCGGAACGTCTCCCGGATGGCGTTGACGGCGGTGAGCCCGACCTGCGCGGCGTAGAGGGCGTTGATGCCCATGTGCGGCGCGCCCCCCGCGTGCGACGCGCGGCCGACATAGCGGATCGTCTTCACGATGCAGCCATTGTTGGACGCGGGCACGCCGGTCTTGCCGTCCTCGGGGCGCGACGTCAGATGGATCATCATCGAGAGGTCGACGTCGTCGAAGTGGCCGAGCCGGAGCAGCTCGGGCTTGCCGCCCAGGAACTCCAGCTTGCCCGCGCGCGCCTGGGCCACGCGCCACTCGATGTCGCCGTACTCCTCCGCCGGCACGGCGAAGAACACCACGCGACCGCTGAGCGCGTCGAACGCCCTCGCGTCGAGCAGTCCCATCGCGGCGCCCATCAGCGCGGCCACCTGCGCATTGTGGCCGCAGGCGTGGGCGGCGCCGGTGGCGGGATCGCCGTCGGGATGCCCGGCGACGACGAGGGCGTCGAGCTCACCGAGCAGCGCGAACGTCGGCCCGTCGCCCGCCCGTCCCGGCGCCTCCGCGCGCACGCCCGTGAGCGCGAGGCCGGTCTTCGGCTTGAGCCCGATTCCGGCGAGGGTCTCTTCGATCAGCCGCGCCGTCTTGACCTCCTTGAAGCCCAGCTCCGGATGCTTGCGGATCCGCTCGCCGAGCCGGACGATCTCCTCGGCGCGCCGGTCGATGGCCGCGTACACGCGCTCCTTCAGCTCGTTCTTCGTCATGAAGACTCCTTTCCGGCGCTATTCTACCCGCCATGGACTACCACCACGTCGTCGAGGCCGCGGGCGCGATCGCGCTGGCCCTGGTCTTCTACTCCTACACGTGGCGCTGGTTCGACGCCGCGGAGTCGCCGCGCCGTGCGCGCTGGCGGCCGGTGGTCAATGGCGTCGCCTTCGGGATGCTCGCGGTGTTCCTCATGATGTCGCGCATCCAGGTCGGCGACGGCCACTGGATCGACGCGCGCGCGGTGCCACTCGCGCTGATCACGCTCGTCGAGGGAACACCGGCCGGCGCCATCGCGGGCGGCATCGCGCTGGCGCGCCGGCTCTGGCTCGGCGGCCCCGGCGCGCTCGCGGGCGGCCTCGCCATCGTGGCGGTGGTGGCGGCGGCGGCGGCCGTGCACGCGTGGGCCAGGCGCGAAGGCGGCGTGGGCTTCCGCCACTCGCTCGCGCTCGCCGTCGCCGTCTATGCGATCACGTGGGGCTCGTTCGTCGTCCTCGGTCCGCGCGGCGCCGCCATCTTCGCGCCCGTATGGCTGCCCGTCCTCCTGCTCAACGTGGTCGGCATCGGGCTGGTGGCGCGGCTTTTCGGCGACGTCGTCGCGGGCCGCGCCGCGGAGGCCGCGCGCCGCGACGCCGCGCAGCTGCGCGCCGTCACGCTGCTCGCGCGCGCCGCCGCGCACGAGATCAACAATCCCCTCACCGCCGTGCTGGGCGGCCTGGGCCTCGCCGCCCGCCGGCTGACGCCGGACAGCGAGGAAGGCAAGTGGATCGAGCGTGCGCGCGAGGGCGGCGAGCGCATCCGCGACATCGTCGCGCGGATGAACCGCATCACGCAGGTGGAGGAGGCGCCGCAGATCGGGGCCCTGCCCCCGATTCTCGACCTCAAAAAGTCGAGCGAGTGAAACTCGGAGGGGGCCTAGACGGCCCCCTCCGATGCCTCCCCCAGGAATAGGATTGCGCCGGCAAAGCCGGCGCTCGGACAGCGAGACCTCAAAAGGTCGTGTGACCTCTTGTGAGGAAGCGCTCTGGGGCGAACTCGTCGACTTCTAGGCCGGGACGGCCGGTCGTCATCCAGTCGGTCATGAGGCGGGCGGTGATGGGGGCCAGCAAGATGCCGTTGCGGAAGTGCGCGGTGGCGACCCAGAGGCCCTCCACGTCGGGCCACGGGCCGAGGATCGGCAGGCTATCGGGCGCCCACGGCCGAAAGCCGTACCACGTGCGCGCGATCGGCAGCGCGCCGAGCGAGGGCACGAGCCCGATGGCGGCGGCAAGCAGGCTGGCGATTCCCTCCGCCGTCACCGAGCGCTGGAAGCCGACGCGCTCCACGGTGGCGCCGATCAGCAGCTCGCCCGACGGTCGCGGGACCAGATAGACGTCGTCGGAGTGGACGACGTGGTTGAGCAGGGGCGGCACGTGCAGGAGCGCCACCATCTGGCCACGCGCGGGCTCCACGCGCAGACGCGCGCCGAACGACGCCGCCAGCGCGGCCGTCCACGCGCCGGCGGCGAGTAGCACGGCGTCGGCCTCCCAGCGGTCGCCGTCGGCGACGACGCCGTGGGTCCGCCCGTCCTCGACGATGATCCGGCTCACCGAAGTGCCGGAGCGGAGCACGACGCCGGCCGCCACCGCCGCCTGCGCGTAGGCGACGACCAGCCGCTGGTTGTTGACCCAGTGATCCGCGCCGACGAACATCGCGCCGCGCACGTGCGTGGCCAGCGCGGGCTCGTGCGCGCGCACCTCCGCCGTGTCCCAGGCCTCGATACCGAACTCGCTCGACAGGTGCCCGGCCACGCGCGCCTCCGCCTGCCGCACGTCCTCGGCGTCGAGGAGCGGATAGATCGTGCCCCGCGTGACGTAGTCGACGTCGATGCCGGTGCGCTCGCGCAGCTCGTCGACCACCTCCGGGTAGAGTCGCCAACTCGCCAGCGCCAGACGCTCGAACGCCGAACCGGTGGCCGCGCCGAGCGGCACCAGGAGCCCGGCGGCGGCGCCGGAGGCCTCCGCGCCGGGCGTGGCGCGCTCGAACAGCGTCACCGCGCAGCCGGCCTTGGCCAGCTCGTAGGCCGTCGCGCAGCCGATGATGCCGCCACCGACGACGGTGATCTTCACGCGGCGGCCAGCGCATCGAGGAAGCGGCGTACGGCGTCGGCGGGCGACGGCGCGCCGAGGATGGCGGCAATGGCGGCGACGCCGAAGGCGCCGCTGCCTCTCACCTCCGCCACGCGTGCGGGCGTGACGCCGCCGATGGCGATCACCGGCAGCCGCACACGCCCGGCCACCTTGGCGAGGGCGTCGAGCCCCTGCGGCGCGCCGTAGGGGCGCTTGGACGGCGTGTCGTAGACGGGGCCGAACACGACCCAGTCGGCACCCTTGGCCTCCGCTTCGACCGCGTCCTCGACGGAATGAACGGAGGCGCCGACGCGCAGCCGGCCCCCCGCCAGCGCGCGGACGTCCTCGAGCGGCAGCGAGGCGCCGGTGCGCTGCACGGCGTCGGCGCCCGTGGCGAGCGCGACGTCGACGCGGTCGTTGACGATCAGCAGCGCACCGCGCTCGCGCGTGGGCGCGCGCAGGCGGCGACACAGCACGGCGAGCTCGGCGGCCGCGAGGTCCTTCTCGCGCACCTGGACGGCGGGAAGGCCGGCGGCGAGGCATTCGCCCACGACGGTGACGAGGTCACGGCCGCGGGTCTGGCCACGATCGGTGACGAGGCAGAGCCTCAGCTGGTCCAATCGGGCAGGCCCTCGAGCGGCGAGGACGCTGTCGCGTAGAGCTTCTTGCCGATCCGTCCCGCCTTGTAGGCAAGCCGTCCGGCCTCGACGGCCAGCCGCATCGCGCGCGCCATGGCCACGGCGTCGCGCGCGCCGGCGATCGCGGTGTTCATGAGCACGCCGTCGCAGCCGAGCTCCATCGCGATGGCGGCGTCCGAGGCGGTGCCGACGCCGGCGTCCACGATGACGGGCACCGAGACCGTCTCGAGAATGATCTTGATGTTGTACGGGTTGCGGATGCCGAGGCCGGAGCCGATGGGCGCGCCGAGCGGCATCACGCACGCGGCGCCGGCGTCCTCGAGGCGCTTGGCGATGATCGGATCGTCGTTCGTGTAGGGCATGACCACGAAGCCCTCGCGCGCGAGCGTCTTGGTGGCCTCCAGCAACCCCTGCACGTCGGGGAACAGCGTGCGCGCGTCGCCGATGACCTCCAGCTTCACCATCTCGCCGAGCCCGGCCTCCCGCGCGAGATAGGCGGTGCGGATGGCCTCGTCGGCCGTGTAGCAGCCGGCCGTATTCGGCAGCAGCGTGAAGCGCTTGGTGTCGATGAAGTCGAGGATCGATTCGCCCTTGCCGGGCAGGCTCACGCGCCGCACGGCGACGGTGACGATCTCGGCGCCGGATTCCTCGTGGGCCTGGCGCATGATCTCGTTCGTCGAATACTTGCCGGTCCCGACGATGAGCCGCGACGTGAAGTCCTTGCCGCCGAGCACGAGGTTCGTGTCGTGCATCTCAACCGCCTCCCATGGGTCGAACGATTTCCACGCGGTCACCGTCGCGCAGCGCCACCGAGGCGTACGACGCCTTCGGCGTGATCTCGCGGTTCACCGCCACCGCGGTGAACTCGCGCTTGACCGCGAGGTGCGCGAGGAGGGCCTCGACGCTGAGCCCGTCGGCGACCTCCATCTCGCGCCCGTTGACCGTGATCTTCATCGAGACGAAAACGGCCGCTCCCCCTGTCGAGGGTGCGGCCGCGTCTGTTCGCGCCGTGTTCCCTTCGCCGG
>QHSB01000497.1 GCA_003220335.1 Candidatus Rokuibacteriota bacterium | reverse complement strand
GAGAGCGGCTGGACGTCGGCTACGCGATCGACGTCCTTCATCCGCTCGCCGTATAGCGAACGCGGACGTGCCCCTGAGCCGACGCGCCGGCGCTCGAGCGAGGCGGTGGAGCGGCTGAAATCTGGCGGCCTGATGCTATAGTCGCGCCCGTCGCCCGAGATCCTGTGTCCCTGACAGAAGGAGACCCCGATGTCGCTTCGCACCCAGACGATCACCGTCACCCTCATTCTGCTCCTGCTCGTCGTCGTCCCGCCCGCGCCGGCGCCGGCCGCCGACGACGTGAAGATCGCGCTCGTCGCGCCGCTCTCGGGCCGGTGGGCGCGCCAGGGGCAGCTCAAGAAGATGGGCGCGGAGATGGCGATCGAGGAGATCAATGCCCAGGGCGGCATCAAGGCGCTCGGCGGCGCGAAGCTCGTGCTGCGCGCGGCCGACGCGGGCGACAGCGTGGAGAAGGCCGTCAGCGCCGCTCAGCGCGTGCTCACGCGGGACAAGATCGCCGCGGGCATCGGCTCCTGGCTGTCCTCGTTCACGCTCGGCGTGACCGAGGTCGCGGAGCGGCTGCAGGTGCCGTGGCTCACCCTCTCCTACGCCGACAGCATCACGGAGCGCGGCTTCAAGTACACGTTCCAGACCTCGCCCGTCTCGTCGCTGCAGGCCGAGCAGGCGCTGGAGCTCGTGACCGAACTCGCCAAGAAGAACAACCGGCCGATCAAGAAGGCGGCCATCGTCGGCGACAACACCGCGGCCACCGTCTTCTTCTTCAAGCCGCTGCGGGAGAAGCTGCTGGCCGCCAAGGGCATCGAGCTGGTGGTGGACGAAGTGTGGACGCCGCCGCTCGCCGACGCCACGGCGATCGCGCAGAAGCTGCGCGCCACCCAGCCCGACATCGTGTTCTACGGCGCCACGAACTTCCCCGACTCCATCCAGGTGCTCCAGAAGGTCAAGGAGTTCGGCGTGAAGTCGCCGATCCAGGGCGTGGGGGCGTGGCTCGTCACGCCGGAGTACGTCAAGACGCTCGGCAAGGAGATGCTCGACAGCATCCAGACCGTGGTGGCGACGCATCCGATGAAGGGGCAGGAGGAGTTCGTCAAGAAGTTCACGCAGCGCACGGGCGAGCCCTTCATGACGCAGGACCCGCTGTGCACCTATGGCCACGTCTGGCTCATCAAGGAGGCCATCGAGCAGGCGAAGTCGGCGGACCCCAAGACGATCCGCGACGCGCTGGCGAAGATCGATCTCACCTCGGGCCCGGCCGCGAGCTCCTTCTATCCGAACCGCATCAAGTTCGACGAGCGCGGGCGCCGGATCGGCGCCACGCCGCTGATCGTGCAGTGGCAGGGCGGCGAGCCCTTCACCGTCGTGCCGGCCGCCGTCGCCACGCGGCCCGTCGTCTGGCACAAGTAGGGCGGACGCCAGAGCTCGCCGGTGGTCCTGGCTGAGCTCGTCCAGTACATCGCCACCGGCCTGCTCGTCGGGGGCGTCTATGCCCTGATGAGCATCGGTCTGGCCCTCATCTTCGGCGTCATGCGCGTCGTCAACTTCGCACAGGGCGACTTCATGATGCTGGGCATGTACCTGACGTATTTCTACGCGATGTCCGGCATCGATCCCCTGCTCGGCGCGATCCTGACCATTCCCCCGTTCTTCGTCCTCGGCTGGCTCGTCCATCGCGGCCTGCTGGCGCGGGTCACGGGCGGCGGCGATCCGCAGCGGCAGATGGACGCCCAGCTCATCCTCACGCTCGGGCTGTCGCTCGTCATCACGAACGCGACGACGATGATCCTGACCCCGACGCCGCGCGGGATCCGCACCGCTTACGCCACGCAGGCCTTCGTGCTCGGCCCGGTGCTGCTCAACCAGGCGCGCTCCTACGCGTTCGCGATGGCGCTGGTGCTGGCGGCGGCCGTCTACGTGTTCCTCACGCGCACCGACGCCGGCCGCGCGCTGCGGGCGGCGGCCGACGATCCGGAGGCGGCCAGTTACCAGGGCATCGACGTGCGCGCGATGCACGGGCTCGCCTTCGGCGTCGGCATCGCGCTGGTGGCCGCGGCCGGCGGGCTGCTGGCCACCTACTACCCGATCGAGCCGAGCGTCGCCGGCAACTTCATCGTGCTGATGTTCGTGGCGGTCGTCCTCGGCGGCCTCGGCAGCATCCCCGGCGCCTTCGTCGGCGGCCTCGTCATCGGCCTCGTGCAGTCGCTCACGCTACTCGTGCTGCCCTTCCAGCTGCAGAACACGGGCGTCTTCATCGTGTTCCTGCTCGTGCTCTATCTTCGGCCCCAGGGCCTGTTCGGGCGCCGGGCGCGCACGGTCTGATGGCGGCGCGCGCGCAAGGCTGGCTGGCCATCGCCGGTGTCGTCGCCGCCGGCGTCGTCCTCACGCTCGTCGTCCAGGAGCGCTACCACCACCGCGTGCTCACCCTCGTGTTCCTGTGGGCGGCCATGGGACTGGCCTGGAACATCATCAGCGGCTACGCGGGCCAGATCTCGTTCGGGCACCAGGTGTTCTTCGGCATCGGCGCGTACGTCACCGTGCTGCTCGTCGTGAAGACGGGACTCACGCCGTGGATCGGCATGGGGCTGGCGGTGGCCGTCGCCGTCCTCGCCGCCGTGCTCATCGGCCTGCCGACGTTTCGTCTCGGCGGCATCTACTTCGGGCTCGCCACCCTCGCCTACCCGCTCATCTTCCGCATCGTGATGGACTGGCTCGGCTACCAGGAGGTCGCGATCCCGATGATCCGCGAGCGCCCGGGCTGGTTCATGCAGTTCACGGAGCCGCGCAGCTTCGACCTGCTGGCGCTCGGCGTGCTGGCGGCCACGCTGGTGCTCTCGCGCCTCATCGAGACCTCGCGGCTCGGCTACCGCCTGCGCGCGGTGAAGGAGAACGAGCAGGCGGCCGAGGCGATGGGCGTGGACGCCTTCCGCGCGAAGATGGCCGCTTACGTGCTCAGCGCGGTGCCGGCGGCCGTGGTCGGCGCCGTCTACATCCACGCGATCCTGTTCATCGTCACGCCCGACGCCGTCTTCGGCCTGCTCGTGATCTCGCAGACGCTCGTGGTGGCCCTGGTGGGCGGCATCGGCACGCTCTGGGGCCCGCTCATCGGCGCCGCCGTGATGGTGCCGGTGAGCGAGGTGCTCGACTCCACCGTCGGCGATCGCCTGCCCGGCATCCAGGGCGTCGTCTACGGCGCCGCGCTGATGCTGATCATGATCGGAGCACCCGACGGCCTGTACTGGCGGGTGCACCAGCTGATCCGCTCCCGCGCCGCGCGCGGCGCCGCCGCCTCGCGTCCGGCCATCGTCCCGGCGGGCAGCGACGCCGCGGTGGCGAGCGCGCCCGCCGGCGGCGTGCTGCTCGAGGTCCGCGATGTCTCCAAGGCGTTCATCGGCCTGCAGGCGCTCTCCGACGTCGGCTTCGACGTGCACGAGCGCGAGATCCTGGGCGTGATCGGCCCCAACGGCGCCGGCAAGACCACGCTCTTCAACGTGCTCAATGGCTTTCTCGTCCCCGACCGCGGCGAGGTGCGCCTGCGCGGCGAGCGCGTGACCGGTCTGCGGCCGAGCGCGCTCTGCCGGCGCGGGCTCGGGCGCACCTTTCAGGTCGTCCGCACCTTTCCGCGCCTGTCCGTGCTCGACAACGTCATGGTCGGCGCCTTCGTCCACGCGCGCGCGGTGGGCCGCGCGCGCGCCGTCGCCGTCGCCGCCCTCGCGCAGGTCGGCCTCGAGGACCGCGCCGACGACGTGCCGGGCGGCCTCACCACGCTCGAGCTCCGCCTGATGGAGCTGGCGCGCTGCCTGGCCACGGCGCCCCGGCTGGTCCTGCTCGACGAGCCGCTGGCGGGACTCTCGAGCGACGGCGTAGACGTGATGATCGCCATGATCCGCCGCGTGCGCGGCCGCGGCGTCACCGTCGTCATCATCGAGCACACGATGCAGGCGCTGCTGCGCCTTGCCGATCGCCTCATCGTGCTCGATCAGGGACGGCGCCTGGCCGAGGGCGCGCCGGCCGAGGTCACACGCAACCCCGCCGTGATC
>QHSB01000496.1 GCA_003220335.1 Candidatus Rokuibacteriota bacterium | reverse complement strand
CAGACTGGAGTGCGCGAACAGCACGTGACCCGCGCCGTCCGGACACCACAGCACGCGCCAGTGGCTGAAGCGGTCCGTCAGCGTCTTGCCGCCGTCGGTGCTCAGCCGGATGAAGGAATTCTCGCCGGTCATGAGGACTTCGTTGGGATCGACTGGTGGTGTCATGGTTCCTCCTCGCGCCCGTTAATGTACAATGCGTCCGCCATGAAGCGCCCGGGGCTGAAGCGGAAGCCGAGTCGCGCGGTCGAGCGTCTGCGAAAGGCCCTCTCCGCGGCCGCGCACGGCGGCGCGAACGTCACGCCCACCAACGGCGCGGTGCCGAACGGTGCGCTCGTGCGACGGCCCGCGAAGGTCGTCTCGCTGCTCGAGCCGGAATTGGTCCTGGAGCGCGCGGCGCGCCGCTTCCTGCCTCAGCCGATCGATCGCTGCGTGAAGTGCAACAGCACATTCGTCGGGCGCGAGCCCGCGTTCATCCATTGTTTCTACTGCGGCAAGATGGCGCGCATCGCCACCGGCTCGCTGCTGGCGCAGGAGGAATTCGAGATGCGGTCCGGCCTCCGGATCGCCGTCTAGGGCCCGCGCTACGCCGCGGCACGCAGGTCGGTCACGACCTCGTGCCACCACTCCTCGGCGGGCCGCGTCTCCAGCCCCTCCAATTGCTTGCGCGTCTCGCGGAACTTCGGGTCGGCGTGCCACGCCTCCCAGTCAGCGCGCGTCTGCCACGTGCCGATGATCACGCGCTCGTCGAGCGCGTCGACGGGGATCGCGACCTGGCCGGCGATCCAGCCCGCCTGGTTGCGTGCCGCCTCGAGCCGCTCGCGCATGGCGGCGTCCCAGCGCGGCTCGCAGCCTTCCCGAAGCTTCACGCGCGTGACGATGGTCATCATGAGGGCACCTCCCCGCGCCGGCACGTGCAAGTTCAACGCCCGCGAGCGGAGGATGCGGGTCACCAGCGCTCGCGGTGGATGAGCTCCTCGAGCGGCTTGCGCCGGCGGGCGACGGCCTTCGGCGCGGCGGCGCGCGCGGGATCGACGTAGCCGAAGCCGATCACGCGGTTGACGTGAACGTCGGCCGGGATGCCGAGCCGCCGCGCCACGTCGGCCTCGGGCAGGTGCGCGGGACAGGAGCCGATGCCGTCGGCCCACGCCGCGAGCATCATGTTCTGCGCGCAGCGGCCGGCGTCGAACTCGTGCGGCTCGACCTGGGCGATGACGATGACGACCGCCGCATGGGCGAGCCACTTGCCCCACTCGCTCAGCGCGCCGAGCGCGCGCACGCTCTCGCGCTCGCTCACGACGATCAGCCGGTTGGGCTCGCGGTTCTTACTGCTGCCGGTCATTCGCCCGGCCTGCAGGATTCTCCGCAGCGCGTCCGGCGGTATCGGCTTGGGCAGGTACACGCGCTGGTCGCGCTTGTCGACGATCGCGCGATAGGCGTCGATCACAGCCTCCAGCGCGCGGGATCGGGACGGCGGCGATGCCAGTCGGTGACGCGCTCGTAGGCGCGCGCGAGGCGCAGCACGGTCGCGTCGTCGAAGCGGCGGCCGACGATCTGGATGGAAACCGGCAGTCCCTCGCGGCTGAAGCCGCACGGCACGACGGCGGCGGGCAGGCCGAGCAGGTTCCACGGCGCCGTGTAGCGGATCGGGGCGGCCGCGAATCCCGTGGTCGGGAAGTCCTCGAACCTCAGCGCGGGCGCCGCCTGACCGGGAAAGATCAGCGCGTCCACGCGCGAGAAGAGGGCGTCCACCTCGCGCCCGATCCGCGCGCGCAGCCGCTGCGCGCGCTGGACGTCCTGCGCCGTGAACAGCGCGCTCAGGAGCAGGCGCGTGCGCACGCCCTCGCCGAACTTCTCGGGCGTCCTGCGGAGCGTCTCCGCATGATACTCGTACGCCTCGGACATGATCGGCGCCCACACGGCCATCGCGAGGTCGAGCGACGGCGCGTCCACGTCCTCGATCGTCGCGCCTTCCCGGCAAAGCACGTCGAAGGCCGTGAGCGCCGCCCCGCGCACCTCCTCGTTCAGTCCCGGGCCGTCGACGTAGTAGCGCTTCAGGAGTCCGAGCCTCAGCCCGCGCGCGCCGTCCTCGAGGTGCTGCACGTAGTCCTGGGTGGGGGCCCCGCGCGTGGACGTGTCGTCGGGGTCGGCGCCGGCGATCGCCTGCAGCATCACCGCGCTGTCCCACACGCCGCGCGTCATCGGCCCGACGTGATCGAGCGACCACGAGAGCGCGAGCACGCCGCTGCGGCTGACGAGGCCGTACGTCGGCTTGTGGCCGACGAGCCCCGTCATCGCGGCGGGCCCGCGGATCGAGCCGCCGGTGTCGGAGCCGAGCGCTCCCGCGCACAGCCCGGCCGCCGCCGCGACGGCGGAGCCCGATGACGAGCCCGCCGGCGCGCGCCGCACGTCCCACGGATTGCGCCCGGTGGGAAACGGCCCCTCGGTGACGGGCCGGCCGAACGCCCACTCGTGCATCGCGAGCTTGCCGAGGAGCACGGCGCCCGCGTCCTTCAGCCGCCGCGTGATGAACGCGTCGCGCGCCGGCACGTGATCGGCCAGCACGCGCGAGCCGCTCGTCATCTTCACGCCGGCCACCGCGATGAGGTCCTTGAGCGCGATCGGCACGCCGTGCAGCGGCCCGCGTCGCCGGCCGCGGCCGATCTCCGCGTCGGCCTCCTTCGCCTGGGCGAGCGCCATGTCGCCGGTCACCGTGAGGTAGGCGCGCAGCACGCCGTCGTGCGCCTCGATGCGGCGCAGGTAGGCCTCCGTCGCCTCGACCGACGAGAGCTCGCGCGTGCCGATGCTCTCGCTCACGCCGCGCAGGTCGAGATCGGTGACGCTCACCGCCATGGCTCGTCCTCCGGCGCCGGCACGGCCGCGCGCAGACGATCGCGCTCCGGCAGCCAGTCGAGCCACATGGCGTAGAGGAGCTCGTCGTCGCGGGCGCCGAGCGTGAGGCCCGCCGTGCGGCATTCCGCCTCGAACTGTGCGCGCCGGTCGTCCGGGGTTTTCATGGCGCGAGATTGTAGCAGGAGTTATCCTCCGACCCTGACTCCCCACGAAAGGATCCACATGGCCACGGCAACCCCCCGGCTGATGGGCGCGGAAGTGAAACGCAAGGAAGATCCCCGGCTCGTGACCGGCACCTCCGCGTACGTCGGCGACGTCACGGTGCCCGGACTGCACTATGTCGCGTTCGTGCGGAGCCCGCACGCGCACGCGCGCGTGCGCAAGATCGATGCAAAGGCCGCGCTCAAGCGTCCCGGCGTCGTGCGCGTGGTGACCGGCGAGGATCTGCGCGCCCACGTGCAGCAGATCCCGCTCGGGGGGCCGAGCGCCGAGGGCGGCGGCGGCGCGAAGACCGAGGCCGGGCGCAAGCATTTCCCGCTCTCCATCGGCCGCGTGCGCCACGTCGGCGAGCCGGTGGCCGCGGTCATCGCGACGTCCGAGGCCGCCGCCGTCGACGGCGCGCAGGACGTCGTCGTCGACTGGGACCCGCTGCCCGCGGCCGGCGATCTCGCCTCCGCGATGGCCAAGAGCGCACCGAAGATCCACGACGACGCGCCGGGCAACGTCGAGCACACGACCGAGATCAACAAGGGCGATCCCGACGCCGCCTTCAAGAAAGCCCACAAGGTCGTCAAGCAGCGGATGATCAGCCAGCGCCTGTCCGGCATCCCGATGGAGCCGCGCGCGACGCTGGCGGTGCCCGATCCGCTCGTCGGCGGCGTCACCGTGTGGGCGAGCCACCAGGCGCCACACGTGCTGCGCAACGACCTCGCGACGGTGCTCGGCGTGCCTCAGACCGCCGTGCGCGTGATCGCGCCGGAGGTCGGCGGCGGCTTCGGCGTGAAGTTCGGCACGTACGCGGAGGACGTCACCCTCGCCGCGTGCGCGCGTCTCTACAAGCTGCCGCTGCGCTGGACGGAGACGCGCATCGAGCACATGGTCGCCACCACCCACGGCCGCGCGCAGGTGACCGATCTGGAAGCGGCCGTGGAGGCCGACGGCACCATCACGGCCGTGCGCATGCACGTGACGGCGGACATCGGTGCCTACCCGGTCTTCACCTTCATCCCCGACCTCACGCTCATGATGGGCGTCGGCGTCTACAAGTTCACCAGCGTCGACCTCAAGTCGACCTGCGTGTTCACGAACTCGACGCCGGTGGCCGCGTACCGCGGCGCGGGCCGGCCCGAGGCCGCCTACTACCTCGAGCGGCTCGTCGACGTCGTCGCGCAGGAGCTCGGCAAGAAGCCCGAGGAGATCCGCCGCA
>QHSB01000495.1 GCA_003220335.1 Candidatus Rokuibacteriota bacterium | reverse complement strand
CGGCACGGATGGCAAGAAGGACACGCTGCGCAACGTCGAGGCCACGCGCGAGTTCGTCGTCAACGTCGTCGACGACGCCCTCGCCGCGCAGATGAACCTCACCTCTGGCGAGTATCCGCCGGAGGTGGACGAGTTCGAGCTGGCCGGCCTCGCGGTGGCGCCGGCGACGCGCGTGCAGCCACCGCGCGTGGCCGAGGCACCGATCGCCATGGAGTGCCGCCTCGACCGCATCGTCCCCGTCGGTCGCGCCAACCTCGTGCTCGGACGGATCGTCTACGTGCACGTGCGCGACGGACTCTACGACGCGGCCACCGGCCGGCTCGACATGCACCGCCTGCGGCCGGTCGGGCGCCTGGCCGGCAACCTCTACACGCACGTCCACGACATCTTCGAGATGAAGCGGCCGAACGCGAACTACCGCGGCTGAGCGCCGTGCACGACCTCGTGATCGACAACGCCTCCGTCATCGACGGCCTCGGCGGGCCGGCGCGCGCCGGCGGCGTCGCCGTGACCGACGGCCGCATCGTGGCCGTGGGCGGCGACCTCGGCGCCGCGCGCCGGCGCGTGGACGCGCGCGGGCTCACGCTGGCGCCCGGCATCGTCGACCTGCACACCCACTACGACGCGCAGCTCACCTGGGACTCGTTCGCGACGCCGTCCACCGCGCTCGGCGTGACCACGGTCGTCATCGGCAACTGCGGCTTCACCATTGCCCCCTGCCGGCCGGGCGACCGCGACCTCACCCTGCGCGCCCTCACCCACGTCGAGGGCATGTCGCTGGAGGCGCTGCGCGCCGGCGTGCGCTGGGACTTCGAGACCTATCCCCAGTACCTCGACGCCATGGAGCGCCGCGGCGTGGTGCCCAACGTCGGCTCCTTCGTCGGGCACTCGTCGGTGCGGACGTTCGTGCTCGGCCCTGACGCCACGAAGCGCGCGGCCACCGACGCGGAGATCGGCGAGATGCGCCGGATCGTGCTGGAGGCGATGCGGGCCGGCGCCATCGGCTTCGCGACGTCCACGCTCGAACAGCACAACGGCGAGAACGGCATCCCGATGCCGTCACGGCTGGCCGACGAGCGGGAGCTGCTGGCCCTGACCGGCGCGCTGGGCGAGGCGGGCCGCGGCGTGTTCATGCTCACGAAGGGCAGCACCACGACGGTGCCGTGGCTGGAGGAGGTCTCGGCGAAGAGCCGCCGGCCCGTGATGATCGCGGCGATGTTCGTCGATCCCGGCGACCCGACGCGCGTGTTCCGCGAGGTGGCGGAGATCGAGGCGGCGCGCGCGCGCGGGCGCGAGCTGTGGGCACAGGTGGGCTGTTTCCCGCTCGGCATGGAGTTCACGCTGCGCCATCCGTACCCGCTGGAGGCGTTCCTCACCTGGCGCCCGGCCATCGAGGCGGCGGACGAGACCGCCTACCGGCGCGTGCTCGCCGACCCGTCCTTCCGCAAGCGGCTCAAGGACGAGGCCGCCATCCCGGGCGTGCCGAACCGCTTCTCGAACAAGACGTGGCCGCACCTCACGATCATGTCGGTGGAGCGCTCCGAGCACGCGGCGCTCGTCGGCAGGACGATCGGCGCGCTGGCGGCGGAGTCGGGGCGCGACCCGTTCGACGTCTTCCTCGACTTCGGTCTCGACGGCGAGCTGGACGCCATGTTCGACTGCCGGCTGTTCAACACCGACGAGGACGAGGTGCGCCGCCTCCTGAGGCATCCGCACGCGGCGGTCGGGCTGTCGGATGCCGGCGCCCATCTCTCGTTCCTCTGCGACGCGGGCTTCGGCCTGCACCTGTTCGGCCACTGGGTGCGCGAGCGCGGCGATCTCACGCTGCCCGAGGCGGTCAAGCGGGTGACGAGCGACATCGCCGCCGCGTACCGCATCGCGGACCGCGGCCGGCTCGTGCCCGGCGCATGGGCCGACCTCCTGCTGTTCGATCCGGCCACCGTCGCGCGGGGCGAGAAGCGCCGCGTACAGGATCTGCCGACGGGCGCCGAGCGGCTCGACACGCCCGGCGTCGGCGTGCACGGCGTGTGGGTGAACGGCGTGCGCACGGTCGACGAGCGCGGCATCATCGCCGACTGCGGCCGTCCGGGCCGCGTGCTCCGCGACTTTCCGGCCTGATCGCCGAGGAGCGCCACGGGTTTCCCGGGGCGCTCCGAACGCTGGGCCCGTGATCGAGGAGCGCCACGGGTTTCCCGGGGCGCTCCGAACGCTGGGGGGTGTGGGGGGCCATTTCGGGGCCCCCCACGTCAGTGGCGCTGGGTTTGCAACGAAGAGCGGCGATCATGCGGATCGCCCAGGTCGCGCCGCTCTATGAGCCGGTCCCCCCGCGCCTCTATGGCGGCACCGAGCGTGTCGTCTCGTACCTTACCGAGGAGCTCGTCCGGCGAGGTCACGACGTGACGCTGTTCGCCAGCGGCGACTCGCAGACGGCGGCGCGCCTGGTCGCCGTCACCGAGCACGCGCTGCGGCTGGACGCGAAGAGCCGCGAGGTGCTCGCCGCCGGCTTCAGCCGCGAGCTCGGGCGCGTCTTCGGCCACGCGCAGGACTTCGACGTCATCCACTGCCACGTGGACTACCTCGCGTACCCGTTCTCCCGCCTCGTGCGCACGCCGACGCTGCACACCGTGCACGGGCGCCTCGACCTGCCGTATCTCGCTCCCGTGTTCCACGACTTCCCCGACGTGCGGCTCATCTCCATCAGCGACGCGCAGCGCGCGCCGCTGGCGCGTTACGGCGTCACGTGGGCGGGCACCGTGTATCACGGGATGCCGCTCGACCGTTCGCCGTTCGTGGCCCAGCCCGGCGAGTACCTGGCGTTCCTCGGCCGCCTGTCGCCGGAGAAGCAGCCCGAGGTCGCCATCGAGGTGGCCAAGCGGGTGGGCATGCCGCTGCGCATCGCCGCCAAGATCGACGCGAACGATCGCCAGTACGTCGAGCGCGTCGTCGCGCCGCTCCTGGACGATCCTCTCATCGAGTTCATCGGGGAGGTCGAGGACGACCGCAAGGCCGCCTTCCTCGGCGGCGCCCGCGCCCTGCTGTTCCCCATCGACTGGCCCGAGCCGTTCGGCCTCGTGATGATCGAGGCGATGGCGTGCGGCACGCCGGTGATCGCGCGGCCCTGCGGGTCCGTGCCCGAGCTGCTCGAGGACGGCCGCACGGGATTCCTCGGCGACACCGTGGACGAGCTCGTCGAGGCCGTGAAGCGCATCGACACGATCGACCGCGCCGAGTGCCGGCGTCACGTCGAGCGCCGGTTCAGCGTCGCGCGGATGGTGGACGACTACGAGGCCATCTACCGCCGCGCGGTGTCCGCGCGGCAGGCGGCATGACGGACCGGCTGCCCAGCGACGACGTCCTCATCGGCGAGCATTACTACATCCTCGCCTCCAGCGTCGCCGCCGACCTGCCCAAGCTCGTCCTCAAGCACGACGACGCGTTCCTGGTGGCGGACCGGCGTGGTGACTTTCCGAACGTTCCCGGCGAGTTCGGCTTCTACTTCGCCGACACGCGCTTTCTCTCGCTGCTGGAGCTGCGGCTGCACGGCCTGCGCGGCATCGCGCTGAATGCCGGCGTCTCCGAAAACGCGCTGGAGGCCGCCATCGACCTCACCAACCCCGACATGCCGCTGCGGCCGCACGTCGTGTTGCCGGGGCGCTCGATGCGGCTGGCGCGCCGGCTGACGATCTACGGCCAGCAGCTCTATCACTGGATGGCCGTCGAGTCGTTCGTTCACGAGCCTCACGATCTCGTGCTCACCCTCTCCTTCACCGCCGACTTCGTCGACGTGTTCGAGGTCCGCGGCCATCCGCGTCCGCGGCGCGGCACGATGCTGCCGGCCCAGGTGGACGAGCGTGTCGTACGGCTCGGCTATCGAGGCCTCGACGGTCTCATGCGCACGTGCACGCTGGCCTTCGACCCGCCGCCGGCCCGGCTCGACGCGGCGGGCGCCGACTACCGGCTGGCCCTCACGCCGGGCGCGCGCATCGAGCTGTCGCTGGTCGTCACCGCCAACGTCGAGCCGGCGCCGGCGCCGCGCGCGCTCACCTTCTTCGACGCCGCCAAGCGCCGCCGCGCGCCCGTCGAGCGCCTGGAGCAGGAGGCCACGCGCGTCCGCACCAACCACGACCTCTTCGATCACTGGCTGCTGCGCTCGCGGCAGGACCTGCACCTGCTGCTCACCGAGACGCCCGAGGGATTCGTCCCCTACGCCGGCATCCCGTGGTACGTGGCGCCGTTCGGCCGCGACGCCCTCATCACGGCGCTCCAGCTCCTGCCGTTCGAGCCCGAGCTCGCGCGCGGCACGCTGCGCTACCTCGCCCGGATGCAGGGCACCGTCGACGACGCGTTCACCGACCAGGAGCCGGGCAAGATCCTGCACGAGCACCGGCGCGGCGAGATGGCGACCTGCCGCGAGATCCCGTTCATCCCCTACTACGGCAGCGTGGACGCCACGCCGCTCTTCGTCATGCTCGCCGCGGAATACCTGCGCTGGACCGACGACGTCGACTTCGCGCGCGAGATGTGGCCGGCCGTCGACCGCGCGCTCACGTGGATGTGGTCGATGGGTGAGGCGCACGGGCGCGGCTTCCTCGCCTACGCGCGACGCTCGCCGCTCGGCCTGCCGAACCAGGGCTGGAAGGACTCGCACGACTCGGTCATGCATGCCGACGGCCGGCTCGCCGAGCCGCCGATCGCGCTCGCCGAGGTGCAGGGCTATCAGTACGCCGCCCTCCTGGGCGCGGCCGCGATGGCGGAGGCGCTCGGCCGCGAAGCCGAGGCGCCGGCGCTCCGGACGCGCGCGCGGCGCCTGCAGGAGCGCTTCGAGGCGGACTTCTGGCTGCCCGACCAGGCGTTCTACGCGCTCGCGCTCGACCGTGAGGGCGCGCCCTGCCGGGTGATCTCCTCCAACCCCGGGCACCTCCTGTGGACGCACATCGTGAGCGACTCACGCGCGCAGATCGTCACGCGGCGGCTGATGCAGGACGACATGTTCACGGGCTGGGGATTGCGCACGCTGGCGAGCGGCGAGCGCCTGTACAACCCGATGAGCTACCACAACGGCTCCGTGTGGCCGCACGACACGGCGCTGGCCGCCGTCGGCATGCGCCGCTACGGGATGACGGCGCAGTTCCTCACGCTCGCCACCGCCATCTTCGAGTCGGTGCTGCAGTTCGACGAGATGCGGATGCCGGAGCTGTTCTGCGGCTTTCCGCGCGTCGCCGGCTACGCCCCCACGCGCTATCCGGTCGCGTGCTCGCCGCAGGCGTGGGCCACCGGCGTCGTCTTCCAGCTCATCGGCGCGATGCTGGGCCTGCGCCCGGAGGCCGCCGACAACCAGATCACGCTCGAGCGCCCGACGCTGCCCGGCTGGCTCACGTGGATCGAGGCGCGCGGGCTGCGCGTGAGCAAGTCGCGCCTGGCCGTGCGCGTCTCCCAGGGCCACGACAGCGCCGCCGTCGAGCTGCTGGCGCGCGACGGCGACGCCGAGCTCGTCGTCCGGCGTTAGAAATGGGGGGCCCCGAAATGGCCCCCCATACCCCTATATGATCCTCGCGTAGTCACGGCGTCACCGAGCTCGCGGGGATGAGGACCATTCCAAACCCATCCGGCTCTGAGGATCCGCTGGGGACTGTCCCGCCTCGTGAGTGAGCGGCATAAGGTTCCATAGGAGGTCGCCCCGCCGAGGGCCGATATAGGGGAAGCCAGCCGTTCCCGCTCGCTGACGCGCGCCGTACACCTCGCCCGGGAGTTTTGGAGGACCGATGCGCGACTACCTCGGAGTGGATTGGGCGGATGCCGAACACGCGGTGTGGGTCGAGGACGAGACGGGGATGAAGGTCATAAGCCGCACCGTGCCGCACACGGTGGACGGCTTCGCCGAGTTCGGCCGCTGGCTCGACGAACGGCGCGCGGCCGGGCGAGAGCTGTGGGCGGCGATCGAGACGCCGGAGGGCCGCATCGTCGACTTCCTGTTGGATCACGGCGTCGTGGTGTTTGCCATCAATCCGAAGGCCGTTGACCGCGCCCGCGATCGGTTCCGGATGAGTGGGGCGAAGAGCGATCCCTTCGATGCCCGGGTCCTCGCCACGTTTCTCCGCACCGATCACGGCCATCTGGCGCCCCTGCGGCCGAGCTCCGAGGCCGCCCAGGAACTCAAGGGGCTGACCCGCGACTATACCCGCCACGTGCGGCAGCAAACGCGCGTGCTCAATCAACTCACCGCCGCGCTCAAGGCGTACTATCCGCGCGCGCTCGAGGTCGTCGACGACCTCAAGAGCCGGTGGGGCCGGGACTTCCTGGGCGCGTATCCGACCCCGGCCGCGCTGGCCACGCTGACCGAGCGGCGGT
>QHSB01000257.1:10128-25342 GCA_003220335.1 Candidatus Rokuibacteriota bacterium | reverse complement strand
GGCGGAGCAGACGCAGGGCAAGCCGGCGCCGCGCAAGAAGGGCGGCAAGCGGAAAGAGCGGCGCGAGGTGCGCACGGGCGTCGCCCACATCCAGGCGACGTTCAACAACACGATCGTCACGCTCACCGACAAGACGGGCAACGTGGTGTCGTGGTCGAGCGCGGGGAGCGCGGGCTTCAAGGGCTCGCGCAAGTCGACGCCGTTCGCGGCGCAGACGGCGGCCGAGCTGGCCGCGCGCAAGGCCATGGAGCACGGGCTCAAGCAGATCGAGGTCTTCGTGCGCGGGCCGGGCGCCGGCCGCGAGGCGGCCATCCGCTCGCTGCAGGCGGTGGGGCTGGAGATCACCGCGATCCGCGACGTGACGCCGATCCCGCACGACGGCTGCCGGCCGCCGAAGCGGCGCCGGGTGTAGGGGGCGACGATGGCGCGATACCGTGACGCGAAGTGCCGACTCTGCCGGCGTGAGGGTCAGAAGCTGTTTCTCAAGGGCGCGCGCTGCTTCACCGACAAGTGCGCGATCGAGCGGCGCAACTACCCGCCGGGCCAGCACGGCCTGAACCGCGGCAAGCTCACGCCGTACGGCATCCAGCTCCGCGAGAAGCAGAAGGCCAAGCGGATCTACGGCGTGCTGGAGTCGCAGTTCCGCAAATACTTCCAGTGGGCGGAGCGCGAGAAGGGCGTGACCGGCGAGAACCTCCTGCGGCTGCTCGAGCTGCGGCTGGACAATGTCGTCCATCGGCTGGGCTTCGCCGCCTCGCGGCGCGAGTCCCGCCAGATGGTGGCCCACGGCCACTTCGCGGTCAACAGCCGCAAGGCGTCGGTGCCGTCCATGCTGCTGAAGGTCGGCGACGTCGTGCAGCTGCGCTCGACCTCGAAGATGGCCGCCCGCGTGGATGACAACGTCAACGCCGGCCGCGGCCAGCTGCCGCAGTGGCTGGAGGTGGAGCCGAACGAGCGCAAGGGCGTGGTGCGGAGCCTGCCGCTCCGCGAAGATATCCAGATTCCCGTCAGCGAACAGCTCATCGTCGAGCTGTACAGCAAGTAGGAGCCGAGCACCGATGCCGCGTATCCCGTTCCAGAAGCCCAAGAAGGTCGAGTGGGAGATCCTCAGCGACCGCTACGGCCGGCTCGTGGCCGAGCCCTTCGAGAAGGGCTACGCCCTCACCGTCGGCAACTCGCTGCGGCGCACGCTGCTGTCGATCGTGCCGGGGGCGGCGGTGTCGTGGGTGAAGATCGACGGCGTTCGCAGCGCCGACACGAAAATCCCCGGCGTCACCGAGAGCACCGTGGACGTGCTGCTGAACCTCAAGAAGCTCTCGGTGCAGGTGCCGTCGCAGGAGCCGCGCGTCGTGCGGCTCGAGGTGACCGGTCCCAAGACGGTCAAGGGCGACGACGTGCCCGAGACCGACGTCGAGATCATGAACCCCGAGGTGATGCTGTTCACCGTCGAGTCCGGCGCGCGCGTCAGCATGGAGCTCGGCATCGGCGTCGGCCGCGGCTACGAGGCGGCGGATCACAAGCGCGAGTCGCCGGCCGGCGCCCTCGTGGTGGACGCGGCCTACTCGCCGATCACGCGCGTCGCCTACAACGTCGAGATGTCGCGCCTCGGCAAGATCACGGACTACGAGAAGCTCGTGGTCGAGATCTGGACCGACGGCTCGGTCGGCCCGGACGACGCCCTCACGCGCGCCTCGACCTTCCTGCGCGACCACTTCGCGCCGCTCACGACGGGGGCGCCGGAGGAGGACGAAGAGGCCGAGGTCGCCTCCGGCGAGGCCTACCTCCGCGAGGCGCTCGGCAAGACGCTGGAGGAGCTGGCCCTGCCCGCGCGCGCGATCAACGCGCTCAAGGGCGCCGACATGCACCTGGTGGCCGACCTCGTGCAGAAGAGCGAGACCGACCTCGTGGACGTGAAGAACCTGGGCGAAAAGTCCATCGACGAGATCAAGACGGCGCTGGCGGCGCTGGGGCTCTCGCTCGGCATGCGCATCGACCCGAACGTCCTCGGCGCGCTCGGACGCGGGACGGCGGGAGGCATCCGATGAGGCACGGCAAGGACAACTACAAGCTCGGTCGGCTCACCGCGCACCGCTGGGCGCTGTTCCGCAACCTCCTGGTCGCGCTCTTCCGGCACGAGCGGATCACGACGACCGAGGCCAAGGCCAAGGCGGTTCGCGGCGCCGCCGAGCACATGATCACCCTGGCCAAGCGCGAAACCCTCCACGCGCGGCGCCAGGTGATGACGATGGTGCCGGATACCGAGGTGGTGGGCACGCTCTTCGACACGATCGCCGCCCGCTTCTCCGACCGCAACGGCGGTTACACGCGCATCATCAAGACGGGACGCCGCCCGGGCGACAACGCGCCGATGGTCATCCTCGAGCTGGTGGACCGCGTCGAGGGCGGCAAGGAGCGCAAGGACGGCGACGAGAAGAAGGAAAAGACGCCGAAAGCCGAGGGTGGCGCGGCCGCGAAGGGCAAGAAGAAGAAGGACAAGGCCGCCGCCGCGTCCGCGTGAGGATGCGCCGGCTCACGTGCGCAGCGGCGCTGGCGGCGCTCCTCGCCGCGTGCGCGGGCGTCGGCGGCGAGCCGCGCGGTGACCGCGCCCCCATCGACCACGTCGTCGTTCTCTTCCTGGAGAACCGCGCCTTCGACCACCTCTTCGGTACGTACCCGGGCGCGGACGGGCTCGCGAACTACCGGGGACGTCAGGTCGACAAAAGCGGCGTGACGTACGCGACGCTGCCGCCGCCGCTCGGCCGCGACGGCAAGCCGGACCCGCGATTCCCCGCTGACCTGCCGAACGCGCCGTTCCCGATGCTGCGCTTCGTCCAGTCCTTGGACCTGACCAACAATCCGGTTCACCGCTTCTATCACATGCAGCGGCAGTACGGCGCCGGTGCCGACGGGGTGCCCATGGGCAAGTGGGTGGCCGAGGGCACGAGCGGCGGGATCACGATGGGCTTCTACGACGGCGCGGCCAGTCCTGTGCAGTGGCGGCTGGCCGACGAGTTCGTGCTGCTCGATCGCTACTTCCAGTCCGTCCACGGCGGCTCATTCGCCAACCACTATTTCCTGATCACGGCGGGGATCGCCCACGTCGGCGACGATCCCGACCACCGCGCGGTGGCCGGTCCCGATGGAACGATCACGAAGGACGGCGAGGTCAGCCCCGATGGCTACGTCGTCAACAACCTCGACCCGCCATATCCACCCCAGCGTCTGCCGACGGTCATGAAACAGCCCCTCACGCAGCCGACCATCGGCGACCGGCTCGACGCCAAGGGCGTGTCGTGGCGCTGGTACGCGGGCGGCTGGAGCGCCGGCAAGGACGCCGTCGCGGCCGGGCTCATGCCGCACCACAATCCCTTCCAGTACGTGAGGCGCGTCATGGACACGCCGGACGGCCGTGAGCGGATCCGCGACGCCGCCGAGTTTCCCGGCGCGCTGCGTGACGGCACGCTGCCCTCGGTGGCCTTCGTCAAGCCGCACGCGCCGCGCAACGCACATCCCGCGTATTCGACCGTCGGCGCCGGCGACCGCTGGATCGGCGAGACCGTGCGCGAGATCATGGCCAGCCGCTACTGGCCACGCGTCGCCGTCGTGATCACGTACGACGAGGGCGGCGGCTGGTTCGATCACGTGCGGCCGCCGGCGGTGGACCGCTTCGGCCTGGGCACGCGCGTGCCGGCGCTGGTCGTCTCGCCGTACGCGCGCCGCGGCCTGGTGGCGCACGGCCAGTACGAGCACGCCTCCATTCTCAAGCTCATCGAGTGGCGCTGGAACCTCGAGCCGCTCACCGCGCGCGACCGCGCCGCCGGCGCGTTTCTCGAGGCGTTCGACTTTTCGCAGCCGCCCCGCCCGCCCGTCGCGCTGCCGTAGGCTCCCGATGCTTCGACGCGGGGTGCTCGCCGGCGTGCTGCTCGCCTTCGCCGCCGCGGGGGCGCCGGCCGCCGAGCGCGTTGCCGATCCGACCCGCGCGTTCGTCGACGGCTACGATCCCTCGCAGAACGACTTCTTCGCCAACACGCCGGAGCGCACCGTGCTCCTGCGCATCCGCGACGACCTCGACGGCGACGGCGTCGCCGACCTCGCGCTCTCCGAGAGCTCGACCTGGGGCAACGCCGGGGGCCAGTGGCTGCTCTTCCGCGGCGAGCTGGGCAGCGGGTACGCCTACTGGGGCACCCTGTTCTTCAGCCCGGGCTCGGCGGCGATCGGTCCGCGTCCCGGTGAGCTGACGGCGTACGTCCGCGTCGGCGCCACGCGGGGCAGCCTCCGGGTGCACAGGCTGGCGGCGGGCGGGATCACGCTCGCCGGCGACCGGTCGCTCGATCTCGAGAACCCCGCCGATCGGGCAGCTTACGACGCCGCGCTCAGGGCCGGGCGGCGGGCCGCGGTCGAGCACTGCCGGCTCCTCGCGTACCGGCGTGACCCGGGGGGCTGCTGGCAGCCCGGGCTGGGCCGCGAGGCCGCGCTATACTTGCCGACCATGACCACCGAGGAGTGGTACGAGGGCGTGACGGCAACCATGCTCGCCGAGAGCCCCTTCCGGCGCTCCGACTACTTCAAGCGGTTCGCCTCCGGCACGCTCACGAAAGCCCAGGTCTGGGGCCACATCGCCCAGCACTACCTGCTGATCGCGTGGTTCCCGCGGATCTTCAGCGGCATCCACACGCGCTGCGAGGACCTCGAGGTCCGCAAGGACTGCGCGCGACACCTGCTCGTCGAGGACCTCGGGTACTTCGAGGGCCGGGTGGGCGGCACGCCCGATCACGACGAGCTGTTCCGTCGCATCGGCGACGATCTGGGCTACGCGCGCGACGAGTACGCGCGCATCGTGCCCGTCCCGGAGATGGCGGCCATCGTCGCGTTCTTCAGGCGACTGGCGCACGACGTACCCTGGAGCGCGTCGCTGTGCGCGACCGCGCTCCTCGAGGAGGAGGTGGTAGAGATCGCTCGCACCGTGGGCAAGGCGCTCGTGCAGCATTACGGCGTACGAGCGGACTGGGGCGCCGCCAACTACACGGTGCACGAGGCGATCGAGCAGGAGGAGTCTGGCGAGACGAAGAAGACGATCCTCGGCCACATCAAGACGGCCGAGGACCGCCGCGCCGCCGAGGCCGCGATGCGGGAGATGCACGACCTCCTCGTGGCCTACGCGGAGGGCCTGGCGCGGCGGTACCCCACTTAGCAGTTCGCTACCCGCAGCCCGATTGGAGGGGCGACGATGCCTCACTATCTCAGCGCGCATGAGCTCGGACAGACGGCGCCCGCGGAGCTCGACTCGTTCGAGCTTCCGGTTCCCACCCAGGTCGTCTCGAACGGTGAGTACAACCCCCTGCCGCAGACGCGCGAGCAGCAACGCGTCGAGGCGCGCATCACGGAGCTGGCGGACGACCTCGGTCCGCGCCACGGCCTGAGCCGCCGGGCGTTCCTGGCCAGCAGCGCCGGCATGGCCGCGGCCTTCCTCGCCATGAACGACGTCTTCGGCCCCGTCTTCGAGGTCTCCCGCGCCGAGGCCCAGCAACCCGGTGTGGCGGCGCAGCGCGCCGGCGCGCTGGCCGGACAGTTCATCATCGACGTGCAGACGCACTTCGTCCGCGACGACTTCAAGCAGGCGGGGCTGCTCGACCTCGCGAAGTACGCCAAGAAGAACTGGAACCCCGCGCTCGCCGGCGAGAACGACCTCGCGCGCTACAAGTTCGAGAACTACCTGCGCGAGATCTTCGTGGACAGCGACACGAAAGTGGCGCTCCTCTCGGGCGCGCCGTTCGACGACCAGACCTGGGACCTGCTGACCAACGACCAGATCGCGGCCGGGCGTGCCGCCATCAATCGCATCGCCGACTCGCGGCGGATGCTGGCCCACGCCGTCTTCACGCCCAAGAAGAGCGGCTGGATGGGCGAGGTGGACCGCGCGATCGCCGAGCTGAAGCCCGACAGCTGGAAGGGCTACACGATCGGGGACCCGCTCTTCCCGTCGAAGGCAGGCTCGTACTGGCGGCTCGACGATACGAAGCTGATGTACCCGTTCTACGAGAAGATCGCGAAGTCCGGCATCAACACCGTGTGCATCCACAAGGGCCTGCTGCCGCTCGACTACGAGAAGTCGTGGCCCAACGTCTGGCAGTACGCGACGGTGGACGATCTCGGCAAGGCCGCCAAGGACTGGCCGCAGATCAACTTCGTGATCTACCACTCGGCGCTCCGCGCGTTCCTCGAGCCGCCGGACGCGGCGCTGGCCGAGTTCGACCAGACGGGCCGCATCAAGTGGGCCACCGACCTCGCCGAGATCCCCGGGAAGTTCGGCGTCAGCAACGTCTACGGCGAGATCGGCACCTCGTTCGCCACCTGCGCCGTCGCGAATCCGAGGATGGCGGCGGCCCTGGTGGGGACGCTCGTGCGCGGCCTCGGCGCCGATCACGTGCTGTGGGGCACCGATTCCGTCTGGTACGGCTCGCCGCAGTGGCAGATCGAGGCGATGCGGCGGCTCGAGATTCCCGACGAGATGCGTCGCAAGCACAACTTCGCCGCGCTGGGGCCGGCCGACGGAGCCGTCAAGACGGCGATCTTCAGTGGCAATGCCGCACGCCTGTACCGCATCAACCAGCGCGCGGCGCTGGGCGAGATCACGGGCGACAAGGTCGCCGCGATCAAGGCGGAGTACGTGGCGGCCGGCGGTCTGCGCAGCAACCGCCGCTACGGGTTCGTGCACCGGGCGACGGCGTAGCGTTCAGCGAAGCGGCCGGGCACGGGCGCGCGCGTCGTCGTCGAGGTCGGTGACGATGACGCGCGCGTCCACGCCGAACACCCCGAGGCCGACGATCGACATGCCGGCCCGCGTGTCCGGCGTCCGGCCGCGCCGCTCGACGACGACGCCTTTGTCGAGGACGTGATCCAGGACGTCGAGCGTCGTCGCGTGGTGCGGGTCTCTCCTACGCATGCCCGCCGCTGCGCCGTGCAACGCGTGTGCCGTCGGCCGGGGTCAGCGCCTGCGTGACCCCGGCCCGGCCGAGACGAGGTGCCGCGACTACTTGAGATGCTGCCGGAAGAGCGCCAGCGTGCGCCGCCAGGCGTCGTCGGCGGCCGCCTTGTTGTACACGTCGGGCCGCTCGTCGTTGAAGAACCCGTGATCCACGCCGGGGTAGATGTGGATCTCCGACGGCTTGCCCGCCTTCTTGATCGCCGCGTCCGTTTCCTTCGCCACCTGCGGCGTGACGAATCCATCCTTCTCGGCGAAGAGCCCGAGCACCGGGCCGGAGAGTTTCGAGTAATCCGGCTTGACGTGCGGATGGATGCCGTAGAAGTTCACGGTGGCGCCGACGTTCGGGTTGAGCGTCGCCGCGAACAGCGCGAGCTGGCCGCCCATGCAGAAACCGACGGCTCCGAGCTTCGCACTCGACGAGTGCCCGGCGAGCAACGTGTCGGCGCCGCGCAGGTCCTTCTCCGCCTGGCCCACGTTGAGCGCCATGAAGAGCTTGCCCGCGGTGTCCGGCTCCTCCGCCGTCTTGCCGTGGTACAGGTCGGGCGCCAGCGCCGAGAAGCCCTCGGCGGCGAACCGGTCGCAGACCTTCTTGATGTGGCCGACCAGGCCCCACCACTCCTGGATGACGAGCACCCCCGGCCCCTTGCCCGACGGTGGGGTCGCGAGATAGCCGGACGCCGTGCCGCCATTCGACGGGAACTGCACCATCGTGCCTGCCATGCCGATCTCCTTTGGTTACGAGGTGAGCCGAGAGGCCGACGTCACGCGCGGCGTGATCTTCACCGCCGTCACGTGCCGCTCGTCGGCCTCGAGCACGGTGATGGTATACCCGTCGACCTGGAAGACCTCGCCCCGGCGGGGGATGCGGTGCAGCGTCGCCAGCACGAGGCCGGCCACCGTCTCGTAGTCACGCTTGGGGAGGGTCCAGTCGAGCGCCTCGTTGAGCTCCTCGAGGTTGGTGCGCGCGGCCACCAGATAGCTGCCGTCGGGCAGTCGCTCCACGGAGGCCGGCGCGCGGTCGTGTTCGTCCTGGATCTCGCCGACGATCTCCTCGAGGATGTCCTCGAGCGTCACCACGCCCGTCGAGCCTCCGTATTCGTCCACCACCACGGCCATGTGATTGCGCGAGCGCTGCATCTCGCGCAGAAGGTCGTCGATCCGCTTGGTCTCCGGGACGTACACGGGCGGGCGCATGAGCTGGGCCAGCGTGGTGGCCTCACCGCCGCGGGCGAGGATGTCCTTGGCGCCCACCACGCCGACGATGTTCGTCTCGCGCTGCGAGTAGATCGGGATGCGCGAGAAGCCCCGCCGCTGGATGAGCGCGATGGCGTCGTCGGGCGTCGACGTGTCGGGGAGCATCGCCATCTCGACCAGCGGCACCATGATCTCGCGCACGGTGGTGTCGCCGAGGTCGAAGATCTTGTCGATCATCTCGGCTTCCTGCGTGGTGACCTCGGCCTCGCCCGGCTCCATGGCGAGCAGCGCCTTGAGCTCCTCGCGGGAGACGAAGTGCCGCGTGTCGGGGACCGGCCCACCGACGAGACGCAGCATCGCCGCGACGATGGCGTTGGCGATGAAGACGAACGGCAGCAACAGCTTCGAGGCCCACGTCAACGGCCGGTACAGGCGCAGGATGAGGCTCGTGGTCCACTCGCGCGCCACGGCCTTGGGAATGATCTCGCCGAACACGAGCATGACCGGGGTGATCACCGCCGTGGCGACCAGCCACGCCCAGCCGCCGTACGCCGGGATCAAGACGACGGTGGCGATCGACGAGGCGACGATGTGCGAGATCGTCACACCCACCATGGCCGTGGACAGGATCCGCTCGGGGTGGCGGAAGGCCTCCAGGTAGCGGGCGGCCGTCCGGCTGCCCTCTTCGGCGAGGTGCCGCAGCCGCAGGCGGTTGGCGGCGATGAAGGCCATCTCGGCGGCCGAGAAGAACATCGTCGTCAGCAGGCAGAGGACGGGAATCCAGACGAGGCTCACGCCGCCGCCTCCGTGGACTGCGGCGTGCGCAGCGAGATCACCACCTCGATCACGCGTGTGCGCTCGACCTTCTCGACGGTGACCGACAGCTCCGGCGTCTCCACGCGCTCGCCCTTGCGCGGCACGCGGCCGAAGAGGTCGAGCACCCAGCCGCCGACCGTGTCGTAGGCCTCGTTGGAGATGGCCAGCCCGGTGGCGGCGTTGAGGTCGTCCACCGGCAGCTTGCCCGCCACGCGGTAGGTGCGGGCATCGATCTTCTGGATCAGGCGCTCCGGCTCGTCGTACTCGTCGGAGATCTCACCGACCAGCTCCTCGAGCAGGTCCTCCAGCGTCACCAGCCCCGCCGTGCCGCCGTACTCGTCCACCACGATGGCGACGTGCAGCTTCTTGGCCTGGAACTCCTGCAGCAGCGCGTCGGCGCGCTTGGACTCCGGCACGAAGTACGGCGGGTGCAGTCGCGCCCGGAGGTCGAAGTCGGACGGCAGGCCCTTCGCATAGGGCAGCAGGTCCTTGGTGTAGAGCACGCCGACGATCACGTCGATCGAGCCCTCGAACACCGGAACGCGGGAGTGCAGCTGCTCGCGCAGCGCGGGCAGGATCTCCGCGGCCGGGGTCTCCACGTCGAGGCAGAACATGTCCGTCCGCGGCACCATCACCGAGCGGACGAGCGTGTCCTCGAGCTCGAACACCTTGTGGATCATCTCGCGCTCTTCGCGCTCGACCACGCCCTCACGCGCGCCCACGTCGACCAGCGTCCGCAGCTCCTCCTCGCTGAGCGCCGCCTGCGCCTCGCCGCCGCGACCCAGTAACCGCACCGTCAGCATGGTGAGGCCGGCGAGCACGCCGCGGATCGGCGCCAGCAGCACCTCGAGCCAGCGCACGGGCCGCTCGACGAGCGCGAGGAAGCGCTCCGGGTACTTCACGGCGAGCGTCATGGGCAGGACCTCGCCGAAGGTGGTGAGCAGGACGACCATGCCGATCAGCTCGACGAGCAGCCCCCAGCGCGGACCGAACACGAAGTGCGCCACGTGCGTGGCGAGCGCGGAGGCGCCGATGTTGATGACCGTGATGCCGACGAGCAGCGTGACGAGCAGGTCGTGCGGCCTCGAGACAACCGGCGCCGTCGCGCCCTCCGGCCGTTCGGCCGCGATGCGGCGCAGGCGCGCGCGGCCGAGCGAGAAGTAGGCGGCCTCGGCGCCGGAGAGCAGCCCGGAGCCGATGATCAGCGCCACGAGCAGCAGCAGCTGCAGCACGAGGCCGTCACTCACGGAAGTGCTCGAATCCCGGCGCCACCGCCACCGCGCGGCCACGGCCGTCGAGCCAGCGCGTGCCGGACCCGGCCACGATCTCGCCGACGGCGGTGAGCATCGTGCCGGTGGCCGCGGGCAGACCGTCGCGCAGACGCGCCAAGGCGGTCGGCTCGCAGACGACGAGCAGCTCGTAGTCCTCGCCGCCGCCGGTGGCCCAGTCGACGGGATCGGCGTCGAGCGCCTCGGCCACGACCCGTGTGGCGGCGGCGATCGGCAGGCGCTCCACGTCCACGCGGGCGCCGGCGCCGCTTTCGGCCACGAGTCGTCCGAGGTCGGTGGCGAGACCGTCGGAGAGGTCCATCATCGCCGTCACGCCGCCGGCGCCCGCCAGCCATCGCCCCTCGTCCACGCGCGGACGCGGGCGCAGGTGGGCGCCGGTGACGTCGTCGAGCAGCGCGGCGTCGACGCCGCGCGGCGCCGTCTCGCGCTCGAGGACCGCCAGACCTGCCGCGGAACGGCCGAGTGTGCCCGTGACCGCCACGACGTCGCCCGGCCGTGCCGTCGAGCGCAGCACCGGGCGGGCGGCCTCGCCGAGCAGCGTGACGCTCACCAGCCATCCCGAAGGCGACACCGAGGTATCGCCGCCGACGATGGCGACGCCATGAGCGTCGGACACCGCCAGCGCGCCCTCGTAGAACGCCTCGATCTCGTCGGCCGTCGTGCCCTCCGGGCAGCCGAGGCCGACGAGCGCCCAGCGCGGCGTACCGCCCATGGCCGCGATGTCCGAGACGTTGACGGCCATCGCCTTGGCGCCGATGTCGGCGGGCTCCGCCCAGCGGCGGCGGAAGTGCACGTCCTCCACGAGGAGGTCGGTGGTGGCCAGGAGCGCCGCGCCACCGCGCGTCTCGAGGACGGCGCAGTCGTCACCGACGCCGGTCAGGAGGCCGGGCGCGCGCCGGCGGACGAGCCCGCGGATCAACCGGACGAGGTCGTCCTCGCCCGGTCTGTCACCGCTCACGGGGCGACGGCGGTCCTGCCCAGGAAGTTGCCGAGCAGCCGCTTCCCCTCGACCGTGAGGATGGATTCCGGGTGGAACTGCACGCCCTCCACCGGCCACCGGCGGTGGCGCACGCCCATGATCTCGCCGTCCTCGGCCCACGCCGTGACCTCGAGATCGGCAGGGACCGTGTGGGGCAGGATCACGAGCGAGTGGTAGCGGGTCGCCGTGAGCGGATTCGACAGGCCGGCGAAGACGCCGCGACCGTCATGCCGGATCTCGGACGTCTTGCCGTGCATCTGCGCCTTCGCGCGCGCGACGGTGCCCCCGAAGGCCTGGCCGATGGCCTGGTGGCCGAGGCAGACGCCCAGGATCGGCGTGCGCTCGCCGAGCCGCCGGATGAGCGACAGCGACACGCCCGCGTCGTCCGGCGTGCCGGGACCGGGTGAGATCACGATGCCCTCGGGGGCGAGCGCCGCCACGCCGTCCGCATCGACAGCGTCGTTGCGGACCACGCGCAGCTCGGCGCCGAGCTCACCGAGATACTGCACGAGGTTGTAGGTGAACGAGTCGTAGTTGTCGATGACGAGGATCATGCGCGGAGCCCCGCCGCCGCCATGCGCAGGGCCAGGATCAGGCCGCGCGCCTTCGAGCACGTCTCGAGCCATTCGGTCTTCGGATCGGAATCGGCGACGATGCCGGCGCCGACCTGGACGGAGGCGCGGTCACCGTGGCAGACGATCGTGCGGATCGTGATGCAGGAGTCGAGGTTGCCGGAGTACGCCACGTAGCCCACCGCCCCCGCGTACGGCCCGCGGCGCGTCGGCTCGATCTCGTCGATGATCTCCATGGCGCGGATCTTGGGGGCGCCCGACACGGTGCCGGCCGGGAAGCACGCGCGTAGCACGTCGAAGGCGTCGACGCCGGCGCGCAGCCGGCCGATCACGTGGCTCACCAGGTGCATGACGTGCGAGTAACGCTCGGTCACCATGAACTCCGTCACCTTCACCGAGCCCAGCTCCGCCACGCGCCCGACGTCGTTGCGGCCGAGGTCCACGAGCATCACGTGCTCGGCGCGCTCCTTGGGATCGGTCTTCATCTGCTGCTCGATCGCGAGGTCCTGCGCTTCGGTCGCCCCGCGCGGATGGGTGCCGGCGATCGGCCGTTCCTCGATCCGGTCACCCTCGACGCGCACGAGGACCTCCGGCGACGAGCCCACGATCGTCGTCTTGCCCAGGCGCAGGAAGAAGAGATACGGCGACGGGTTGATCGTCCGCAGCGCCCGATAGACGGTGAACGGGTCGGCCGGCAGCCGGCAGTCGAGCCGGCGCGCGAGCACGATCTGATAGGCGTCGCCGGCGGCGATGTATTCCTTGGCGCGGCCGACGGCGTCGGTGAACGTGTCCTCGTCCATCGTGGAGGTGAAGCCATCCTCGCCGAGGGCAAGCAGGGGCCCGGGCGGCATCAGGGGCAGCGGCGCCGGCGCCCGCGCCGGCCGCGCGAGCTTCGCCAGCGTCATGCCGATCTTCACGGCGGCGCGGTCGTAGGCGGCGTCGAGCGACGCAGGATCGCGTTTGCCGATGTGCGCGTTGGCCATGACCAGGAGGCGGTGGCGCAGGTTATCGAAGACGAGCAGCGTGTCGCTGAGCATGAACACGGCGTCGGGCAGCCCGAGGTCGTCACGTGCGGCCGCCGGCAGCCGCTCCATGTGACGAACCATGTCGTACGCGAGGTAGCCGACAGCGCCGCCCTGGAAGCGTGGCAGCCCCGGCACGGCTACCGGTGAAAACTCGCGCAGCAGCCCGCGCAGCGCCTCGAGCGGATCGCCATTGGGCAGGCGTTCGATGCGGTCCCCGCGCCGCAGCGTGATCCGCCCGTCTTTGGCGCTGAGGACCATGTGCGGATCGCTGCCGAGGAATGAATAGCGGGCCCACTTTTCACCGCCCTCCACCGACTCCAGCAGGAACGCGAAAGGGCCGGGCCGAAGCCTCAGATAGGCCGACAGGGGGGTGTCGAGGTCCGCCGGCAGTTCCGCGAACACGGGCACGAGGTTGCCCTGTCCGGCGAGCTCACGGAACTCGTCGCGGGTGGGGGAAAGCGTCGGGATGGCTAAGCCGGCGGCGCTGATGCGACGGCAAGCGTCGACGCGCTAGGCGAGCGCGTCCAGCTTCTCCTTGATCTTCGCCTTGGGCACGGCGCCGATGAGCTGGTCCACCACCTTGCCCTGACGAACGAAGAGGACCGTGGGAATCGACCGGATCGCATAGCGGGCTGCCAGCGCGTGGTTCTCGTCCACGTTGACCTTCGCCAGGGTGATGCGCCCCGCGGAGTCCCGCACCAGCTCCTCGAGGAAGGGGGCGATCGCGCGGCAGGGGCCACACCATTCGGCCCAGAAGTCCACCATCACGAGTCCGTCGTGCTGGGCGAGGGTCTCGTCGAAATTCTTTTCCGTCAGGTGGACGGCAGCATCGGCCATACGGGGTCTTCCCTCCCTGAAAAGTCAAGCGCCACGCTAACATACCAAGCGTCCCTGCGCAACCGACGCCCGGCCTGCCGCATACGATTCCTTGTCAGTTTGACACCCCAACGTGCTAAAGTCGGCTAAGACATGGAAACCGCCAAGATCCTGGTCGTCGACGACGAGCGCTCGATTCTGGTCCTGTTGAAAGAAGCACTCAGCCAGTGGGGCTACCACGTTACGACGGCCGCCTCCGCCACCGAGGCGCTCGGTGTGCTGAAGAGCGAGCTGTTCGACGCGCTCATCACGGACATTCGGATGCCCGACATGAGCGGCCTCGAGTTGCTGCGCGAGGTGAAGAAGCAGGACGAGTCGATCGAAGTCGTCATGATGACGGGTTATCCGACGATCGCCTCGGCGGTGCAGGCCCTCAAGGAAGGCGCCTACGACTATCTCTCCAAGCCGCTGATCCTCGACGAGCTCCGTCACCTGATGTCCCGGATGATGGAGCGCAAGTTCCTGCGCGGCGAGATCCACACGCTGCGCGCCCGGCTGGGCGAGGAGCTGACCGTCAACGAGCTGATCGGCACCTCGGTGCCGATGGAGCGCGTCAAGGAGATCATCGGCAAGGTCGCGGTGACCGACTCGCCGGTACTCATCGAGGGCGAGAGCGGCACGGGCAAGGAGCTGGTGGCGGCGGCCATTCATCGGCTGTCCTCGCGCGCCAAGCGCCCGTTCATCCCGGTGAACTGCAGCGCGATCCCGCAGGATCTCCTGGAATCCGAGTTCTTCGGCCACGTGCGCGGTGCGTTTTCGGGCGCGGTGGCCGACGCCCTCGGTCTCTTCCGCGGCGCCGATGAGGGGACGATCTTTCTGGACGAGATTGCTGAATTGTCTCCCGCGCTCCAGGTCAAGCTCTTGCGGGTTCTGCAGGAGATGCAGGTGCGGCCGGTCGGCTCGACGAAGGCGTTTCCCGTCGACGTCCGGGTGATCGCCGCCACCAACCGCGATCTCGAGCGCGCGATGACGGAGGGGTCGTTCCGCCAGGATCTGTTCTACCGGCTGAACGTGGTGCGCGTGACACTTCCGCCGCTGCGCGAGCGCCGCGAGGACATTCCGTCGCTGATCAACCACTTCCTGCGCCGGTTCAACAAGCGTTTCCATCGCGACGTGCGCGGGGTCGCGCCCGAGGCGCTGGCCGCGCTGTCGGCCTACACGTTCCCCGGCAATGTCCGCGAGCTCGAGAACCTCATCGAGCGCGCCTTCGCCATGGGCGCCCGCGAGCAGATCGCCCTGAACGATCTGCCGAGCCTCAGCAAGACGCCGATGGCCTCGACGCCGGTGACGTCACCCGAGAGCGTCCCGGCGCTGGCCGACGTGGAGCGAGAGCTCATTCTCAAGGCGCTCGCCGTGTTCAAGGATGACAAAGAGGCGGCTGCCAAAGCCCTGGGGATCTCGCGCCGCACGATCTACCGCCGGCTCAAGGAGTACGGGGTCCTTTAATATTGGGGGCCCCGAAATGGCCCCCAACCCCC
>QHSB01000257.1:0-10106 GCA_003220335.1 Candidatus Rokuibacteriota bacterium | reverse complement strand
TCGTCGTCACCGGTCATGGGGCCCCGAAATGGCCCCCAACCCCCTATCGCTCGTCGCGCCCCGGCAAAGCCGTGGCGCGCCTCGATCGTCGTCACCGGTGATGGGGCCCCGAAATGGCCCCAACCCCCCTATCGCTCGTCGCGCCCCGGCACAAGCCGTGGCGCGCCTCGATCGTCGTCACCGGTGATGGCGCCCGAAATGGCCCCCAATCCCCATACGCTCGGTATCCGTGACGCGCCTCTAGCCCGCCCGTGGGTGCTCCTCGATCTAGCCGTTCTGGTCGTGCCGAAACGTGTCACTGCGTGTGTGCCGCCCGGACACGTTCAGGGTTTCAATTAGCCTGAATTATCAACGTTCCCGGATACTTCTGCTTTGGCACCCACGGTGCATCGTCTCCCCCGGCATGACGACGACACTGAGCGGACCGACATCCTCGACGTTGGAGATCGGTCTCGGGTACGCCTCCGGCGGGCACGACGCGGTGACGCGCGCGGCCGCCACCGCGGCTTCACGCCTGCACGGCGCGACGCCGCACCTCGCCCTCGTGATCACAGCCGCACCGGCCGGTGACGCGATGGCGGAGGCCCGAGGCGTGCTGGGACGAATCCAGGTCGCGGGCGGCGCGTCCGCATTGCTTCTAACGGATGACGGCCCCATGAAGTCAGGTGCGCTGGTCGTCTGCGTGGCAAACGCGGACGGCGCAGCGAGCGGGGTGGCGGCCACGAGTGGCCGCGATCTCGCCGCCGCCGGTCAGGCGGCGGCCCGTCTGGTGCTCTCGGGCTGGCCGTTCCGCGCGCGTTATCCGCGCGGAGTCGGCATCGCCTTCGGGCGTTCGGATTCGAGTGACTCCGCGCTGCGGTTCCTCGACTCCTGGCGAGACTTCATGGGGCCTAAGATGCGTACCGTGTGCGGCGTGCTGGGCTCGCCGGTTCTCTACGGCGGCAACGGCAGCGCCGAGCCGCGCGTGAGCGTGGCGTGTCTCGAGGCGTCCTACGCGACCGGTCTCGGCTGGAGCGACGCCACCGGTGAGCCGTCAACTGAGGCGCTGGTGCACGGCGCAGCCGACGCGACGCTGACGGCGGTCAAGCGGCTCGACGGCCGGCCCGCGCGGCTCGTGCTCGTCGTGGAGACGGCCGAGCGTCACGCGCGGCTCGGCTCCGCCGCCCGCGAGGAGTGGGCGGCCATCCGCGGTCAACTGGACGAGAGCACGCCGTGCGGCGGCTGGCTCGTCAACGACGTCGCGGCGTACGGGCGTGGCGTCCAGCCCGTGGCGGCGCCGGGCGCCCTCGTGGTCGTCGCCGTCGGCGACTCGCCCCGCGGCGAATCGTCGCGCGGCTGACCCTCGGGCGCGCATCGGGCTGCGCTCGACCCAGACCTTCCCCAGGGCGACGCGTCGGCCTTCCAGAGACCTCTCCGGGGTGTCATCCGAGCAGGCGGACCGGATCGCCGTTATGGAGCGTCCCGGGCGTCACCACGCGCGCGTAGACGCGGCTCCGACCCGGATGCCGCTTCTGCGAGACCCGTGAGTACTCTCCGTCGCGGAACGCAGGCCGGATGTTGAAGCACGGCGTGGTGTAGCGCGTGATCTCGAGCTCCACCTCGTTGCCTAGCCGCAGGCGCGCCCCCGGCTGCACCGCTGACCAGTCGAGCCCCTCGAGCGTCACGTTCTCGCCGAGCGCGCCCGGGACGAGGGGATGGCCCTCGGCCTGCAGCGCGTGGATCACCTCCAGCGCGAAGAGGCAGACGGCGCGCTCGGGGCCGCCGTGGTGCTCCCTGTCCCGGTGGGCATCGCCCTCGAGCCCGAGCGCCGTCACGCGCGCGTGTTGCACGGCACGCTTGGGCACGCCGCCGTTCGAGACGCTCAGCTGCACGATGCGGCCGACGTCGCTCACGATCTCACCGCGGTGCCGGTCCGGCGCGACGGATCATCCGCTGCACGCGCGCCTCGAGCACGACCTCGTCGCGCTGGTTGAGGACGCGGTGCTGATAGGTCACGATGCCGCGGTCGGCCTTCTTCGTCTCGCGCTTGTCGACCACTTCGATCTCCACCCGGATCGTGTCGTCTTCCAGCACCGGCGCCACGATCCGGAGCTCGCCGCCGAGGTACGCCATGCCGGTGCCGTGGATCAGGCCCGTCTGCATGATGAGCCCCTCGGACAGCGAGAACGTGAGCGCGCCCGGGGCGGCGCGGCGCTTGAAGACGGATGCGCGCTTGACGTACTCCATGTCGATGAAGAGCGGCTCGACGAAGCCGCAGAGGTTGACGAAGCTGACGATGTCCGTCTCGGACACGGTGCGCGCGAGCGTGCGGTAGACGGCGCCCACCTTGTGCCCCTCGAAGTCCAGGCCTTCCGTTCGCATGGTCGTCACTCTCCCAGATAGGCGCGCCGTACTTCCGCGTTCTCGGCGAGCTGGCCGGCGGTGCCCGACAGCACCACCGCGCCCGTCTCGAGCACGTAGCCGCGGTGCGCGATGGACAGGGCCATGGCGGCGTTCTGCTCGACCAGCAGCATCGTCGTCCCTTGCCGGTTGATGGAATCGATGGTCGCGAAGATCTGCTCGACGAGCACCGGGGCCAGTCCCATCGACGGCTCATCGAGCAGGAGCAGCCGCGGGCGCGCCATGAGCGCGCGCGCGATGGCGAGCATCTGCTGCTCGCCGCCCGAGAGCGTGCCGGCCACCTGGGTCACGCGCTCCTTCAGACGGGGAAATAGCTCGAACGCGCGGTCGAGGTCGGCCGCCACGTCGATGTCGGTGCGCAGATATGCGCCCATGGTGAGATTCTCTCGGACGGTCAGCCGGTTGAAGATCCGCCGGCCCTCCGGCACGTGGGCGATCCCGCGCGCGACGATCTCGTGCGCGGGCACGCCGGCCAGCGGGCGGCCGTCGAAGACGATGCCGCCGCGGCGCGGAATCAGCAGCCCCGAGATGGTCTTGAGGGTGGTGGACTTGCCGGCGCCGTTGTTGCCGAGCAGCGTCACGATCTCGCCACCGCGCACCTCGAGCGCCACACCGCGCAGGGCGTGGATCTCGCCGTAGTACACGTCCAGGCCCTCCAGCTGCAGCATGGCTACGGCCCGGCGCGGCCGGAGGAGGCGCGACGGCCCAGGTACGCCTCGATCACGCGCGGGTCGGCCTGGACGTCGCGTGGCGGCCCCTCCGCGATCTTCTCGCCGTGATCGAGCACGGTGACCCGGTCTGAGACCTCCATCACCACCCGCATGTTGTGCTCGATGAGGACGATGGCGAGTGTCAGCTCGTCGACGAGTTGCCGGAGCAGTGTCATCAGCGTTCCCGCCTCCGCCTGCGTCATGCCCGCCGTCGGCTCGTCGAGCAGGAGCAGAGCGGGCTCGGAGGCGAGCGCGCGCGCCAGCTCCAGCCGTCGTTGCTCGCCGTACGGTAGGCTTCGCGCGACCTCGTTCGCCTTGCCGCGCAGTCCCACGCGCTCGAGCAGCGCGGCGGCGCGCTGCCAGAGCTCGCGCTCGGTCTCGACGAAGCGCGGCCCGCGCGTGAGCACGTCGCGCAGCCCGAGCCGGATACGCGCGTGCATGCCGACCAGCACATTCTCGGCCGCGGTCATGTTGGCGAAGAGGCGGATGTTCTGGAACGTGCGGCAGAGGCCGAGCGCGGTGATCTCGTCCGGCCGCAGGCCGACCAACGGCTGGCCGCGGAACCGCAGGGTGCCCCCGTCCGGCTGATAGAGGCCCGTGAAGACGTTGAAGAGCGTCGTCTTGCCGGCGCCGTTGGGGCCGATGATCGAGGCGATGCCGCCGTCGACGGCGAAGCTCACGCGCTGCAGGGCGGTGAGCCCGCCGAAGGTCTTGGTGACCTCCACCGCCTCGAAGAGCGCGCTCACTCCTCGGTCACGCGCGGGCCTATCGCTCGCCCAGCTCACGCTGTCGCCGTCGCGCGGGGAAGATGCCCTGAGGGCGGAAGATCATCATGAGGACGAGGATGAGGCCGAAGATCATCCGCTCGTACTTGGCGGGCTCGAGCTGCGTGGGCAGGCTCGCCAGGTTATAACCGAGGATCGTGACGCCGGCGTTCTTGAGCTCGTTGAGCCAGAGCGACAGCCCCTTGAGCACCTGGAGATTGAGCACCGTCACCACGGTGGCGCCGATGATCGCGCCCGGGATACTGCCCATGCCGCCGAGGATCACCATGGCCAGCACGCCGATGGACTCGAGGAAGGTGAACGACTCGGGATTGATGAAGACCTGCTTGGCCGAGAAGACGACGCCCATGACGCCGGCGAACGAGGCACCGGCGGCGAAGGCGAGGAGCTTGGCGCGTACGAGCGGCACGCCCATCGCCTGCGCGGCCAGCTGATCCTCGCGCATGGCCTCCCAGGCGCGTCCGATGTGCGAGTCCTCCAGCCGGCGGTTGACGAGGACGACCACCACGACGATGAGCAGGACGAGGAAGTAGAAGCCGACCGCGTACGAGATCTCGACGGGCAGGGGCGGGCGCGAGATGGGCGTGATGCCGCGCGGCCCGTTGGTGACGTTGATCGGCTTGTCGAGGTTGTTGGCGAGGACACGGATCACCTCGCCGAAGCCCAGGGTCACGATGGCCAGGTAGTCGCCGCGAAGCCGGAGCACGGGGAGCCCGAGAAGCACGCCGGCGCCGGCCGCCACGGTGAGACCGATCACCAGGAACGGATAGAACCACCAGGAGGGCAGGGGAAAGCCACCGCCACCGAAGAGCACATTGGCGTGCGGCGAGCCGAAGATCGCCCACGAGTAGGCGCCGACGGCGAAGAAGGCGACGTAGCCGAGGTCGAGCAGCCCCGCCAGGCCCACGACGATGTTGAGCCCGAGCGCCAGCGCCACGAAGATGCCGACCTGCGTGGCGACCTCCAGGTAATAGCCGTTGTAGGTGCCGATCACGGGCATGAGCACGAGCAGCGCGGCCGCGAGCAATGCCGCGCGCAGCCAGCCCGGGATCCGTGCGACGTAGGCATAGAGCAGGCTCGTCTGGAAGACCAGGAAGAGCAGGATCGAGCGGGGGAAGAGGGCGACGGCGGCGCTGGAGAGGGCTACGGACGCCACCGCCGCCGCGGCGCGGATCACGCGCGCTCCCGGACCACTTCGCCCAGGAGGCCCTTCGGACGGAAGATCAGAATCAGGATGAGGACGGAGAAGGCGAAGATGTCCTTGTACTCGGCGCCGAAGGCGCCGCCGGTGAGCAGCGACAAATAGGAGGCCGCGAACGCCTCCAGAAGCCCGAGCACGATCCCGCCCAGCATCGCGCCGGGGATATTGCCGATGCCGCCGAGCACGGCCGCCGTGAACGCCTTCAGACCGGGAATGAACCCCGTGTAGGGGTTGATGAGGCCGTACTGCACGCCGAACAAGACGCCGGCCGCGCCGCCCATCGCGCCGCCGATGAGGAACGTGAGCGAGATGATCCTGTTGACGTCGATGCCCATCAGGCTGGCCGCCGCCTGGTCCTCGGCGACGGCCCGGATAGCGGTGCCGATCTTCGTCCGGTTCACGAGCGCGTGCAGACCCCAGAGCATGAGCAGCGCCGCCACGATCACGACCAGCGACTTGGCGGAGACGTCGATCGTTGATGTCAGCTCGTACCGAACGTTGAGCGGCTCGAGCGTCGGATACACGAGGTTGAAGGCGTTGCGCCAGAGCGACTCCACGAGGCGGATCACGTCCTGCAGGAAGAACGACATGCCGATGGCCGAGATCAACGGGATGAGCCGCGGGGCTGCGCGCAGCGGGCGATAGGCGATGCGCTCGATGGACACGGCCAGCGCGCCGCTCGCCAGCATGCCGGCCAGCATGACGCCCAGGAGCACGAGGGGCCAGGGCAGCGTCTCCAGCGCGCCGGCGTTCTTCAGGGACAATAATATTTCGGCGCCCACGAAGGCGCCGACGATGAAGATCTCGGAGTGGGCGAAGTTGATGAACTCGAGCACGCCGTACACCATCGTGTAGCCGAGCGCGATGAGCGCGTACATGAAGCCGAGCAGGAGGCCGTCGAGCAGGACTTGAGGAAAGATCCCGACGAGGAGTTCGAAGTCCATGGGACGGTCGGCGGCGGCGTCCCGGTCGACCACCCGGCGACGCCGCCGCAGAGGAGGCTTACTTCTTCATCGCCGGGGCGGCGATGGCGAGTCGCTTCGCTTCCTTGTTGTCGCTCCACTTCTCGGGGTTGTCGGTGCTGACCTGCATGACGTAGTAGGATGCCTTCTTCGGATCGCCCTTGTCGTCGAACTCGATCGTGCCCGTCATGCCGTTGTACTTCACTTTGCGGATCGCGGCGGCGACTGCCTCGCGCGTGGGGGCCTTGCCGCCCTTGGTGACGTCCTCCAGCGCCTTGATGGCGATGGCGGTGGCGACGTAGGACTCGGCGGCGTACGGCTCGGGATTCTTGCCGTACTTCTTCTTGAACTCCTCGCCGAACTGCTTGGCCTGCGGGCTGGAAGCCGGAGCCGCGGCCGTGGTGTAGTACGTGCCCACCACCACCTTGCCGCCGATCTTGACGAAGTCCGAGGAGTCCATGCCATCGGGGCCGAGGAACTTCGCCTTCACGCCCTTCTCGCGCGCCTGCTTGAAGAAGGGCGCGCCCTGGTCGTAGATCCCGCCGAAATAGACGAGGTCGGGATTCTTGGCCTTGATCGGGGTGATGATCGGGTCGAAGTTCGACTTCTCCTCCGTGCCCTCGAAGCCGATGATCTTCACGCCCTTCTTCTCGAGGTCATTCTTGAACGCCTCCGCGACGCCCTGGCCGTAGGTCGTCTTGTCGTGCAGCACGTAGGCCGTTTTTACCTTGAGGCTGCCGGCGGCGAACTCGGCGCCCACGGGGCCCTGCACGTCGTCGCGTCCGCAGACGCGATTGACGTTGGGATACCCGCGGTCGGTGACCTTCTCGTTGGTGTTCGCCGGCGAGATCATCGGGAGCGAATCTTCCTTGTAGACCTCCGACGAGGGGATGGCCACGCCGGAGTTCAGGTGGCCGATGACGACCATGATGTTCTTGTCGGCGATGATGTTTTTCGCGTTGGCCACGCCGACGTCGGGCTTGGCCTGGTCGTCGTAGGGCACCAGCTCGACCCTGAAGCCGGCCTTCTCGAGGTTGCCCTTGAACTTCTCGACGGCGAGCTGTGTGCCCAGCTTGATGCCCTCGCCGAGCGCCGCCTGGCCGCCGCTGAGCGGGCTCTGCGTCGCGATCTTGATCGTCCCCTTGCCCTGGGCGGCGGGCCCCGACCCCAGCGGCAGGAGGGCGATGGCCAGCGCCGCGCCGATGGCGAGGACGCTGCGGATGCGTGTCGGATTCATAAAGTCCCTCCTTGAGCGTTGAGGAATC
Source organism: Candidatus Rokuibacteriota bacterium (assembly GCA_003220335.1). GTDB lineage: Bacteria > Methylomirabilota > Methylomirabilia > Rokubacteriales > CSP1-6 > AR12. Next base: position 2,783 of record QHSB01000257.1, on the reverse strand, counting down.
GGGGGTTTGCGCGCGCCGCCAATTATAGCGGCGGCGTGCGGGTGGTCAAGCCGCTCGCGCGCTTCGGATGAGCTCGAGGAAGCGCCGCGTGGCCGACGCCGGATCGGGCGCCCCGCACACCGCCGAGATGACCGCCACCCCGTCGGCGCCGGCCCGCACGACCTCGGCCACGTTGTCGTGCGTGATGCCGCCGATCCCTATGAGAGGAGCGCGGATCTCGCCACGGAGTTTCCGGATCAGGTCGGGACCCACCAGCTGGAACTCGGGCTTGGTCGCCGTCGCGAACATCGAGCCGACCGCGACGTAGTCGGCGCCGTCGGCGCGCGCGGCGCGCGCCTGCTCGAGGTCGTGCGTCGAGACGCCGAGCAGCATGCCGGCGCGCAGCAGCGGGCGCGCGACGCGGGCGGGCAGGTCGTCCTGGCCGACATGGACGCCGTCGGCCTCGACGGCCACCGCGAGGTCCACGCGATCGTTGACGACGAAGGTGACGCCGGCCCGCCCGCAGCGCTCGCGGAGCCGGCGCGCCAGGGGCCAGAGGCGGCCGGACGGCCAGTCCTTCTCCCGGAGCTGCACCATGCGGCAGCCGCCGTCGATGACAGCGGTGAGGAGCTCGTCGAGGTCCCGCCCGCGGGCCGCCGTCCGGTCCAGGACGACGTACAGCGTCGGGTCCATCAGGGGTGCAGGCGGGCGCCGTCCGCGCTGGTGAACCGGCCCTCGACGAACGCGGGATCGCTCAGGATCTTCAGGTGGAAGGGGATGGTGGTCTTGACCCCTTCGATCACCGTCTCTCGGAGCGCGCGGCGCATGCGCCCGATCGCTTCCGCGCGGTCGTCGCCCCGGACGATGATCTTGCCGAGCAGCGAGTCGTAGAAGGGGGGCACCGAGTACGGCGCCATCAGGTGGCTGTCCACGCGCACACCCAGGCCGCCGGGCGGCACCCACGCCGTCACGCGGCCCGCACTCGGCACGAAGGTGTCGGGGTCCTCGGCGTTGATCCGGCATTCGATCGAGTGCCCTGAGAAGCGGATGCCCTCCTGACGATAGCCGAGCGGCTCGCCGGCGGCGATGCGGATCTGCTCGCGGATGAGGTCGAGGCCCGTGATCGTCTCCGTCACCGGGTGCTCGACCTGGATGCGCGTGTTCATCTCGATGAAGTAGTAGCCGCCATCGGCGTCGACGAGGAATTCGACGGTCCCCGCGCTGACGTAGTTCACCGCCGCCGCCGCCAGCAGCGCCGCGCGCTGCAGCCCCGCCCGCGTCTCCGCCGGCAGCGAGGGCGCCGGCGACTCCTCGATGAGCTTCTGGTGGCGCCGCTGGACGGAGCAGTCGCGCTCGCCGAGGTGCACGCGCATCCCGTTGCGATCGCCGAGCACCTGCACCTCGACGTGCCGCGCCTGCTCGACGTACTTCTCGCAGTAGATCTCGGAAGAGCCGAAGGCGGCGCCGGCCTCCGCCTGACAGGCGGCGAACGCCTGCGCGGCGCCGGCGTGCTCGCGCACGATGCGCATGCCGCGGCCGCCGCCGCCCGCCGACGCCTTGAAGATCACCGGATAACCGGCCTCGTCGGCGACGTCCAGCGCCTCCGCCTCGTTCTTGAGCGGCAGCTCGCTGCCCGGCACCACCGGGACGCCTGCCTGCTTGGCGATCATCCGCGCCTGGGCCTTGTCGCCCATCAGGCGGATCGCCTCGGGACTCGGTCCGATGAAGGTCAGGCCCGACGCGCGGCAGATGTCCGCGAACGTCGGGTTCTCGGCGAGAAAGCCGTAGCCGGGATGGATCGCCTCGCTGTCGGTGACGACGGCCGCCGAGATCACCGCCGGCATGTTGAGGTAGCTCGCGCGCGCGGCATCGGGCCCGATGCAGATCGTCTCGTCGGCCAGGCGCACCGGCAGCGACTGCGCGTCCGCCGTCGAGTGCGCGAGGACCGTGCGGATCCCCATCTCGCGACAGGTGCGCATGATCCGCAGCGCGATCTCGCCGCGGTTGGCGATGAGGATCTTGTGGAACACGGATCTACTTGGACTGGAACACCGGGGGCACGCGCTGCCACTGATAGACGCCCCTCGCGGGACTGTACAACGCCCAGCGATCCGGATAGAGGTACCCGAGGGTCGTCTCGGTGACGACATAGCCGGGGAGCTCGGTGTACTGGGTCACCCACTGGTCTCCGGTGACTTCCTGTGCCGCGACATAGACGACGATCGGGACGACTTGCGCCGGCATGTAGATCTGCCGGATCGGCACCCCGTACCCGCCGGTGCCCGAGATTCCCGCGTTCAGCAGCGTCGGAAACGGATTGTTCAGCTGATTCGGGTCGCCCGTGAACGGAATGCTCGGCCGCGTCGTCGACGGGGTCCCGGCCGGCGATCCGGGCGGCGGCGGCGCCGTGATCGTGACGGGGACGTTGGGGTTCACGATGCCGACCTGTGCCCAGGCCGGCGTCGTCACGAACAGCAGCATCACCACGACGATCGGGATCGCTCTCATGTCAGCCTCCCAGCAGTCGGCGCCACTGTGACTCCAGCTCCGCCAGGCGCCAACCATACACGCGTGGCGCCGCATCCGCGATCGTCTCCCCCGCGCCGAGCCGCGCGAGCAGTGCGCGCATCGAGTCCATCCCGCCGCGGTCCAGCAAGTCCGCGACGACGAACAGCGCGATCTCGTAGCCGGCGTGGGCCCGCCGCGGATCGGGATCGGTCACCAGCTCCTCGAGCCCGGTCAGCGTGAGCCCGGCCGAGGCGGCCAGCGCCGGGTCGGGCGTGCGGCCTTCCAGCACCTGGGCG
>QHSB01000494.1 GCA_003220335.1 Candidatus Rokuibacteriota bacterium | reverse complement strand
TCCCCGAGCTCGCCGATGAGGGTCCACATGCGGGTTCCGATGGCGTCCAGGCCGAAGTACGTACCGGTCTTCAAGTTGAGGATCACCGCCTCCCCGTCGAGGTCGCGATGAATCACATCGTCGGGGATACGGAGCCTCCGACTGCTCAGCGTGATCGCTCCGTGAGCTGCTTCAGCAACTCCGCATACGCCGCCACCTGCCGCGGCCGGTCGAATTCGAGCGCGGCCGTCCTCGCATTGGCGCCGAGCCGGGCCGCGAGCTCGCGATCGTAGTAAAGCTTGAGGATGCCCTCGGCCAGCTCCTTCGGGTTGGCGGGCGGCACCACGAGACCGCATTCGCGCCTGCGCGTGATGTCGGCCACCTCGCATTCGTCCTCGACCGCCGCGACGTAGGGTCGGCCCGCCGCCAGGATGCCGTAGAGCTTGCTTGGCACGATGTAGCCGGCCAGCCCGGGGAGGAGCGAGACGAGGAAGACGTCAGCCACGGCGAACGACTCCCTCAGCCGATCTTTCGGCTGGTAGGGCAAGAACCGCACGTTATCGAGATGCATCTCGCGGGCACGCGCCTCGAGGACCGGCTTTTTCACGCCCTCGCCGACGAACACCACCTGGATGTCGGCCACGTGCCGCAGGTGTGCGGCGGCCTCGATCACGCCGTCCAAGCCCTGGGAAAGGCCGATGTTCCCCGAGTGCATGACGACGAACTTGTCGGTGAGTCCGTGAGCCCGCGCAAACGGGTTGTCTTTGCTGGCGGGGACGATCTCGGAGCTGTCCGCCCAGTCAGGAATCACCACGACCGTGGCGGGCGGTGCGCCCTTCCCCTCGATCAGCCGCCGGCGCATCGTCTCGCCGAGCGCGACGCTCAGGGCGGCCTTGCGGACGAGGAAGCGGTTTACCGCCAGTAGCACACGGTTCACCGCCTCGCTGTGGAAGTCTTCGAGCAGCCGCGCCACCTCGGGAAAGATGTCCCGGTAAGACATCACGAACGGGACCCGAAAGCGGCGGGCGGCGAGATAGGCGGCGAGCCCGATGATCGGCGGGTCCGTAAGGGCCACCACGACATCGGGACGGTCGAGCCGGAGCCCCGCGTAACAGGCGGACATGAAGTACGTCACGTAGTTGCTGAACCGGCCGGCGAACCGCCGCTTCGAGAAGCGCGTGCCCCGGGCGCGGAGAATCTCGATGCCGTGGTGCCGCTCGCGGGTGAGGATGCGGCTCGAACTCGGCCCCGTGGCCTGACCGTTCGCTGAGAGCAGCGGCACGCCCGCCACGACCGAGACTTTGCAGCCGTGGTCGCGGACCAGCCCCTCGCACAGCTCGGTCAGGAGTTGACCCGTCGCTGCTGTATCCGGATGGAACGAGCGGTTGAAGAACGCGACGTGGAGATCCCTCATCGCTTGTGGGCCACGACCCAGACGCTGTCGGCCGCGCTGGTTAACGCCGGAACATAGGCACTGAGTGCCTGCAGGAAGCCCGACGCGCGAGCCACAGCGCGGAATCTTCGCGGGAGGAGGTGCGCTTCTGCCGCCTGGGCGTTCAAGCTGAAATAGCCGTCGGGGCGCAACGCCGCGGGACCGATCAGGCGCTCGGCCGTCGCGACAAGCTCACGCGGCCCCCAATACCGAACTTCGAAGTCGGTCGGCTGACGGAATCCGCGGGCCGCCTGATGGTACAGGGATCTGACGCCGTAACGGTTCGCCATCTGGACGTGTGCGATTCCGCCTTCGACCAGTACCCGACGGGCTTCAGACAGAGCGCGAGTGGCATCCGCCTTCTCGAAATGCTGAAGAACGCTGTATGAGGACACGACCGAGAACGTCGCGTCGCGGAACGGGATGTAGCGGGCATCAGCCACGAGATACTGGGCCTTCACGCTCAACTCGTGCGCAACTCGGTAAGCAGCTCTGACCGCATCTAGAGACACATCGATTCCCACCGCGCGGTACCCGAGTCGCCCCGCCGCCAGGCACCAGCGGCCCCAGTTGCATCCGAGGTCGAGAAACCACTCCTCGTGTTTACTCGGCGGCTCCAAGGAAAGGTTCGGCACCGGATACTCGCGAAGTCTGCCAACGAGCGGCCACCACATTTGACCGTTGGTGCTGCCGATGGCCAGTTGGACGAAGGAATCGATAGCTCCGGTAGGCCAAGCTTCGCGCGATTGGGACGTTTCTGATGGGCTCGCACGACACGCCTGATTAATCGAGACCGTCGCAGCTTGATGGGTAACATTCGCTTCAGGGATCAGCAGAATCGGGATGCCACCAACAACAGGGTAGTTGTGTCCCAGCCGACACTGCATTGTGTCGAACTCAATAGTCAGATCGTGGGCGTCTCTCGGGCATACCAGCTGGCGCGCCAGCCATGGATCCAACCGCAGCCCTTCCATCGTGGTCTACCGCTCCGTCAGCCTCGCGTTCAATGTCTGCCGAACCTGCTGGCGATCCTTCGTGGCGAAGTACCAGTCGATCGTGCGGCGCAGGCCATCCATGAACTTCACCTCGGGCTCCCAGCCGAGGAGTTTCTTGGCCAGAGCGTTGTCGGCCACCCGGTTCAGCGGCCCCGTCGGCATCTCGGGATGCAACTCGATGTCGGCGGGGTGGCCCGTATAGCGCAGGACCTCCTCCACCGCATCCAGGACGCGAGTCCGTTCCATGGTTCCGAGGTTCACCGCGGTGCCGTCCTCGATCAGCTCCGCGGCCAGGATCGTCCCGTTGACGATGTCACTGACGTGCGTCCAGTTCCGGATCTGCTCCCCGGTGCCCCACACGACGAACGGGTTCTGGCCGACGAAGGCGCGTGCGATCATCGCGATCACGGCGTGGTTCTCGTGACCGCGGTCGCCGTAGACGGTGAAATACCGGCACGATGCCGACTTCATGCCCCAGTCCTTGTAGTACGCCTGGAGCGTCATCTCCCCCATGAGTTTGGCCCAGCCGTACAGGTTGTCGGCATCGTACGGCGGGCCGACCATCTCTTCGGTGAGGTAGAGCATCTCGTTGGGGTCCGTTTGCAGATGATTCGGGTAGACGCACCCGGAGGAGGCGTAGACGACCTTCTCCACTCCGGCACGGTGGCAGGCTCGGAACAGCATCCCGTCGAGAGCGAGATTGGTGGCGCAGGCCGCCTGGTGGAGGTCGACGTAGCCGCGCCCACCGTGGTCGGCAGCGAGGTGGAACACCACCGCCATGCCCTCGACGGCCGGCTCGGCCGCGCTCGGAGTACCGAGGTCCGCCTGGATGAGCTCGACCTGCCCCGCGTCGAGATGCGGCCGAATATTGTCGAGGCTGCCGCTGCTGAGGTTGTCGACCACGCGCACCAGCGCGCCCCGTAGCACCAACGCGTCCACTAGATGCGAGCCGATAAACGACGCCCCGCCGGTCACAAGTACGCTTTCTCCTTGCCAGTTCATCGCGCGTCTCCCTTCAGGCGTCCGGCGTTTTCTCCAACACGGTGTGCCCGACCACCAGGGCATCCATCTTCGTCCTCAGAAAGCAGTCCAACGCCTCGCCCGGTCGGTGCACGATCGGCTCGTTCTCGTTGAACGAGGTATTGAGCAACACGGGCACCCCGGTTTCCTTCTCGAACGCCCTCAACAATTGCCAGTAGAGCGGGTTCGTTGTTTGACTCACGGTCTGGAGGCGGCCGCTCCCGTCCACGTGAGTCACGGCCGGGATCACCCGCCGCTTCTCCGGGCGGATTGGGTAGACCTGGATCATGAACGGGTCCGGGACGGCACCGACGAAGTACTCGTCCACGGCCTCCTCGAGAATGGAGGGTGCGAAGGGCCGGAACTTCTCGCGGAACTTGATCTTGCTGTTGATGATATCCCGCATGTCGGCGCGCCGCGGGTCGGCCAGGAATCGATTTAGGCACTCCGCTGGTCGAGAGTTCGCCGGATCTCCTCTTCCGCGAACTCCGGTCCCCAGTATCCGTGCTGCATGACGAAGCGCCGCGGCTGACCCAGGAGCTGGTGCCACACGTAGAGCGCAGCCCCGAGCGAGGTGCCGTTGTCCCCGGCGGCGGGCTGAACGTAGACCTCGCGGAACGGCGTGCGCTCGCGGATCTTGCCGTTCAACACGCTGTTCATGGCGCAGCCGCCGGCCAGGCAGAGCCGCCGCAGTCCCGTCCGCTCGTGCAGTGCGTTCAGCACGTGGACCGCGGCGTCCTCGAAGACGACCTGGAGCGACGCCGCGATCGCCTCGTGCCGCGGACCGATCAGATCGTCTGATCGCCGCGCCGGCCCGAGCAGCTCCTCGAGCTTCGGCGTGTAGACCTTCCCGATGACGGGCTCGCCATCGTCCCACGTCATGCTCACGCCCTCCGACCAGTGCCGGAAGTAGGAGAGATCCAGCTCGAAGCCGCCGCCGGGCTTCAGATGAACGAGCCGGCGCAGCGCGTCCACTCGGTCGGGTTGACCATAGGGCGCCAGTCCCATCACCTTGTACTCGTCGCCGTACTTCCAGAACCCGAGGTACTGCGTGAGCGCCAAGTAGAAGAGCCCGAGAGAATGTGGGAAGTAAACCCGCCCGATCACATCCATCGTCGGGCCGCGCCCGACAGCGACCGACGTGCTGACGAAATCGCCGAAGCCGTCGATGGCGCCGATCGCGGCCTCCTCGAAGGGCGAGCAGAAGAACGTGCTCGCCAGGTGGGCCGGGTGGTGTTCGACCCAGTGCATGCGGCCACCCGCCTGGTCACGCGTGAGCCCGAGCACCTCCGCGACCCGAGCTGCGACCTCTCGGACGCGCCCGGCGTTCCGCAGCCGGTCCGCCACGAGCCCACGCCGCGGCCGGCTCCGGAGCGCGAACAGCGCCTTGCGAAGCAGGTTAGCCCGCGGGTCGCGGGAGATCGCCACGTGCTCGATCTCGCCCGTGGTTGCGCCGCTCACGGCGAGGCACTCCGCGGTCGCGTTCGTGGGGAACCCCGCGGCATGCTTGACACGCGTGAACCGCTCCTCCTCGACGGCGGCCACGAGCTCGCCGTCCCGCAACAGGGCGGCCGAGACGTCACCGTGATAGGCGTTGATCCCGAGAATGATCATGTCGACCCCGTCATCGCCGCAAGCACGCGCGCCGCGCGCGTTTCTCTGCGCCGCTCCGCGGGGATAGCGAGCACCATCCAGGGCTGGTCGCTCGGACCAACCGGCGCGCCTCGATCCAGGTCGAACACGACGTAGTCCAATTCTCTCAGCAGTTCGATCGACGCTCGAGCGGGTCTCACGCCCTGACTCATCTCGTATCGCCAGTTGCTCGTCTCGGCAACGATCAACGGCCTGTGTTCACGAAGGGCTCGCATACCTCCGGACAAAATCTCGTACTCCGCGCCCTCAGCGTCGAGCTTCACCACATCGGGCACCGCAGCCGCCCTGTCGATTTCAGCGTCCAGCGTCCTGAGACGTACCTCGATCGGGATCTCTTTCCCCGCCCGGAATTGCAGCTCGCCATAAGTGGGGCCTGTGCCCGTATGCCCGGTCTGTCCGGTTACAACATCGCGGCTGAACGTGGACACCCCACATGTCGCTCCCAGGGCCATTGGTCGCACAACACAACTGGCGCACCGGTTCGCGTCGAGGTTTTTTCGCAAGAGTCGTACGTTATCCGGATCGGGCTCGTACGCGAAGACACGGCCTGCCGACCCGACCCACCGGCTGAAGAGAATCGCGTAGAAACCGATGTTGGCTCCGACATCGAAGACAACGTCGCCGGGCTCGACACACAACCGGAGGGCCTCGACGTATCGTGCTTCGTACGCTCTTGCGCCTCGGGCGATCAACCCGAGGTGGTGACGCAGTCTGACCCACAGATACGATCCCGCCTCGACATGCCGAACGCGAAGCGCCATGTTGGGAACAAGCCGCCGAACCCTCCTGGCCGTAGAGGACATCACCGGCTCATCCTCAGGAGTTTCGGTCCATGAGGCGTCGCTCGTACATGATCGCGTCCACCAGGAACCGATACCAGAACGCCTGAAGGAGGTGAAAGACCAAACCTTCCGCACCATCGAGGAAACCGAGGCGGATGATGTAACGGTAGACGAAGTACAGCGCCGGACGGACGAAGAGTGGGAGCCGCCCGTACACCTCGCGAAACCACCGCCGCCTCTCGATCGGGCTGCCGCCGAGCAGCCTCCCTGCGATCCGGCCCTCGCCACCCGTACTTTGCTCCTGAGCCTCGAGCTGCGCCCATCGAAGATGCCGTCGGATGAACGTAGTGACGTCTGAGGTGAATACGTCGATCAGATCCCCGCGGAGCTTCTCTACGCGCCCGTCCACGAAGAAGTGTTGATCGTACTGTCGGTCTTCACAGCGGCCGCGACCGCTGCGAAAGAGACGCAGGTGCCAGACCGGATAGTGGCCGCCGTGCCGGATCCAGCGGCCCATGAAGACGGTCCGTCGCGCGACGAGATAACCGGCGATCGAGCCGTCCGAGCGGGTGGTCGCCTCCTGGATGGCGGCGCGCAGCTCCGGAGTCACGCGCTCGTCAGCGTCGAGGTTCAGCACCCATGGGGTCGTGATAGGGAGCGAGGCCAGCGCCCAGTTACGTTGCGCACCGTAGTGCTCGAACGGGTGCTCCACGACCCGCGCGCCCCAGGCGCGCGCTATCGCCACCGTAGAATCGGTGCTTCCCGAATCGACTACAAACAGCTCCTCCACCCACGCAGTCATACTCTCGAGGCAGGCGGGCAGGTTCCTCTCCTCGTTGTGCGCCAAAACGATTGCCGTCACCGGGACGGCGTGGCTGGCACTCACCGTCTTGAGCGAAGGACCTGCGTCCCGCTCCAGTGGAAGGCCTCGACGTTCGGCTGTTCCAGTATCTCGTGGTACATCCGAAGGACGGCCGACGTCATCGCCCCGGCCGAGAACCGACGCTCGGCGAGCCGCCGGGCAGCTTCACCGAGTCGCGCCCGCAGATCTGGATCGGCGACGAGCGAAGCGAGCGCCGCGGAGAGCGGCGCAACCTGGCAGGGCGTCACCAGTCCCGCGCCGCCGTCCGCAACTTCGTGATGAATCGCCACTTGGTCGGAGATCACCACGGGCAGCCGGCTCGCCATCGCCTCGACCACCGAGAGGCCGAAGTTCTCAGAATACGAGGGCAGCACGAAAACATCGGCATCCGCGAGGGCACCGAACTTTTCGGCGCCGCTGAGGAAACCGGCCCAATAGACATCCCGGTCGATGCCGAGCCGGGCGGCCTCCGCTCGTAGCTTGCTGACGAGCTCCACCTCGCCATCACCGACCACCACAAGCGCTACTTTCGGGCGCTCGGCCCGCAATCGTGCGAAGGCCGGCAGCAGGAGGTCCAGGCCCTTCTTTCGATCGATTCGGGACAGGAAAAGGATGATCGTCCGGCCCGCAAGGTGGGGGGCCCGGCGACGGAGCCAGCCGGCTGATGGGACTACGCCGAAGCCGTCGAGATCGATGCCATGAGGGATCACGATCGACTGGCCCGGCGGTCCGAGCAGCGCGGCCTCTCGACGCTCCGCCTCGCTGGTGTAATGCACGACAGCGGCGTCGCGGAGGATCCTCCGCTCGATCAACATGTACGAGAGCCGTTTCAGCATCGGACGTCGTCGTTCCATCCCGAAGCGATTCAGCGTCCCAAGAGGCCGCACGATGTACGGGACGCCGCGCGTTCTCGCGAAGATGGAGGCGGGAACCGCGGCATAGGAGAACAGCGCGTGGATGTGCACGAGATCGAAGTTAGCCACGCGACCGGCGAGCCAACGGGTCAACGGCCAAGAGACGGCGTAAGAGCGCGTCTGGCGCCGAAAGTACCAGTAAGTCGCTCCTTCTTCTTCGACCGGGCGCCCCAAGAGAACATTGAGGTGACCGGTCCCGTCGTCGTCTGTTGTGGCGATGTGCACGTCCGCGCCGGCCCGCGTCAGGCCTCGCGCGAGTGTGCGCACGGCCACGCTTGGCCCGCCCCGCAGCAGTCCCATCGAAGGGATCACGTGCAGCACCCTTAGTCGCTGATTCACAACGTGGCGATCCCGGACAGCGCTGTGACCAGCCGCTCCTCGAACCTGGCCGCGGTGAAATGGTCCCCGTAGCGCCGCCGGGCGCGATGCGACCAAGCCTGCCATTCTTCGCCGCAGGTCAACAAGCGGGCGACGGCATCGGCCAGCCCACGGGTATTCGTCGGGTCGACGGCGAGCCCGGCCTCGGGCGGATCGACGACCTCCCGCCCCGCGTCGATCGTGCTGACGAGGCATGGTCGGCCCAGCCGCATGGCTTCGAGATAGACGAGGCCAAAGCCCTCCGCTTGGCTCGGCATGAGAAGGCAGCGCGAGCGGATCAGCATCTCCTCCTTCGCGTCGTCGGAAAGAGCGCCGAGAAAACGGACCTGCCCGCTGACCCCGCAGTCCCTCGCCGTCGTCTCCAAGTCGGTGCGAAGATTTCCGTCACCGACGATCCACAGCTCCGCGCCCGGGACGCGCTCGCCGACAAGCGGCCAGGCGGTGATCACCTCACGATGCCCCTTGTAGTCCTCGCGCTGGTCCAGGCGGCTGATCATCACCGCGATCGGCATCGTCGCTGGCGCAGGAATCTCCATGCGGACCACCAAGGGCCTCCAGGCCTCGATCCCATGGAGGAACACCACGGTGCGCGCGCCCGAGACGCGAAGGACGAGAAGATACTTCAGTAAATCGAGGTGCCAGACCAACACCACCCTCACGGGCCATCGCCGGCGCGCCCCGGCGGCCACCGCTCCGAGCCGCGACGAGACGAGGAGCGGTTGCCCATGACCGAGCAGAAGCGTCCCGTTGTCGGTATGCCCATAAGAAATAAGATATCTCTCGCCGAACTCGGCGTTCGTGCGATCGACGATGCTGCGCCACGCGAGACGCCCGCTAGCCTGGACGCCACCGATCGACTCGAAGCTCGGGAAGAGACCGAGCACGCCTTCGCGGTGCCGCGGCTCAGCCAGCGTGATGTCTAGCTCTCTCGGTCGCGGCAACGGAGGCGCGACCACCCACGTCCGGAATTACGAAGCGATTGACGACTACAGCGGCGACAAACGCGGCCGCCGCGCTCGAGGTCACCTCGACGAGCGACCCGCCGGCCTGTAGGAGACTGAGGCCAGGCAGATACCAGAGCGCGAAGCTCTGCCAGTCGCCTTTGACGAGGCGCTGATGTGCTCCTGCGTCGATCAAGGAAAGCACCACGCCCAAAATCATGAACCCAACAACCACACCCAGCCGTCCGAAGTTCACGTAGAACTCCATCACCTGCCCAATTCCGACGCTCGTCCCGGCCGCGAATCTGAACCCGGTGTATCTGGTGACCATGTCACCGCTGCCGGCGGTGACAGGCTTGTCGGGCCACACGGCTCTCGGGACAAGCGCCATCGCGGCCTCCCACAGCGTTTCACCCCGCGCGAACGGGTTTCGCTGCAGCTCCAGATAGCGGAC
>QHSB01000493.1 GCA_003220335.1 Candidatus Rokuibacteriota bacterium | reverse complement strand
CTGGGAACACCCGGTGATCGTGCAGCCCTCGGGCCTGGGCGGAACGAACTGGTCGCCGGTGCCGTACAGCCCCGACACGGGCTACTTCTACGTCCCCGGGACCATCCGCCCCGGCGCCTTCGCGCGCTACGGCGACAAGTTCCTCGTCGGCCAGCGCTACGTCGGCGGCACGCAGGCGGCGCCGATCGGGGCCCAGATGAGCGGCACGTTCACCGCGATCGACGGCAAGACGAACAAGATCGCCTGGCAGCACAAGACGCCGTACCGCATCGGCGGTGGCGGCGGCGCGACGGTCACGGCCGGCGGCCTCGTATTCCGTGGCGAGCCCGACGGCAACTTCCTCGCGATCGACGCCAAGACGGGTCAGGAGCTGTGGCGCTTCCAGACCGGCTTCGGCGCGGATGCGCCGCCCGTCGTCTACGAGGTGGATGGCGAGCAGTTCGTCGTGATCGCGACCGGCGGCAATCAGCTGCAGGGCAGCGCCAACGGCGACGCGGTCTGGGCCTTCTCGTTGAAGGGGCAGGTCGGGCCGCTGTGGCCGCCGCCCCCGCCGCCGACCATCGCCGGACCCGTCGGGCCGATCGCGACCGGCGTCGACACGATCAAGATGGGCGGCAACAACGTGGAGTACAGCTTCGTGCCGGGCCGCGTACGGATCAAGGCGGGGAGCACGCTGAACTTCACGAACGTGGGCGACCTGCCGCACGGCGCGACGGCGTGGCAGAAGGGCGACTGGGACACCGGTGTCGTTCCGGCGGGCCTGTCGAAGTCCATCACCTTCACCGAGCCGGGGGTCTACTACTACATCTGCGCGCCGCATCCGTGGATGTACGGGCAGGTCATCGTGGAGTGAGCGCGTGCGCGTGACGGGGCGCGCGCGGGGAGTGCCCATCGGCCTCGTCCTGGCCTTGTGCGTCCTCCGTCACGCCTCGCCGTCGGCGGCCGGCGAGCTGACGCCGACGGTGGCGGGGTCGCTGCAGCCGATGATCACGACGTCCGAGCTGGTCGTCGGCCCGAATCGATTCGCCTTCGGGCTGCTCAAGGACGGAAGCCTCCTGGCCGCCGGCGATGTCGCGCTCCGGGTGTACGACATCCGCGAGCAGGAGGCTCAGCTCGTCGCCGTGACGCCGGCCGTCTACCATCCGCTCGAGCTGATCGATCAGGGCCGTCAGATCCACGTGCACCCGGACGGCACGCGGCACGCCCACGACACCGCCACCGACGTGCACGGCATCTACGTCGCGCAGCTGACGCTCGAGCGTCCGGGGCCCTGGGGGCTCGAGATCGTCGTCCGGCGGGCCAACGGGGCCGTGGAGGCGGCGCGCCTCAGCGTCAATGCGCTGGCGCAGCCACGCAGCCCGATGCCGGGAACGCCGGCGCCGCGCAGCCGCAACCTCGTCGCCGGCGACGTCAGCGACCTGCGGCAGATCGACTCGAGTGAGCCACCGGATGGGCGACTGCATCAGACGGTAATCGCGGATGCCATCCGCGACGGTCGCCCACAGGTCATCGTCTTCGCGACGCCGAAATACTGCACGAGTCGGGTCTGCGGCCCGGTCCTGGACGTCGTGCGCACGCTGATCCCCGCCTACGGTCGCCGCGTCGCCTTCGTGCATCAGGAGATCTGGCAACCGGGGGGCATGCAGACGCTCACGCCCACCGTCGAGGAGTGGAACCTCCGATCCGAGCCGTGGACGTTCGTCGTGGACGGAGACGGCATGATCCGCGCCAGATTCGAGGGTCTGACGACACGGCGCGAGCTCGAGGCGATCCTCAGGCAGATGCTCCGCTGACGTGCTCGCGCTTCCGCGCGACGATCGCCTGATTGACCATCAGTCTGGCCGCCCACCCTCGCGCGAGGCGCTGTTCGACCATTCTCGCCGCGCCGCCGGCGCCGAGGTGAAACGGCCAGGGGTGAAAGCCGAGATGGACGAGGACCTCCAGGCCTGAGGCCGCACACAGCGCTTCCAGCTCACGCCACGCGACGAAATTCTCCAGTCCACGGAACGGTCTCAGCCTGAGCCGGCTGGCGGCTCGCACGACACCCTGCCACACGCGGTTCGGTGTGGTCAGCACGAGTAACCCGCTCACTCGGAGGATGCGCGCCAGCTCTGCGATCGCGCGCGCCGGGGCTTCGGTGTGCTCGAGCATCTCGCTGGAGATGACGACATCGAAGCTCTCGTCGCGGACCGCGAGGTGACAGACGTCGGCCACGAGCCCGCGGCTGCCGGCACGGGCGACCGTCCGTCCGACCAGCCGCTCTCCGATATCCACGCTGACCACGGCCGCCCCCGACCGGACGGCGGCGGCGGAGAACGGGCCGTAGCCACAACCCGCATCCAGCGTCCGCTTGTCGGCGAGACTCGTCCGCCCCAGGCACTCGTCGAAGACGACGCTCAGGCGCCGGCGCAGGTCGTCGGGATGGTCCAGGCCCTCGAAGCGGTCGGCGAGGCTCTCGTAGAAATATCGGGGCGACTCACGCGTCACGACTCGCGGCCGTCCCCGGGTCGCGGCGGCCGCTCGCCCGCGCTGCCGTGAACGGCACGCACCAGGTACACGGGCCGTCGCTTCACCTCCTGAAAAATGTAGCCGACATAAATGCCGACCAACCCGATGGCGATCATGAGCGTGCCGCCGACCATCAGCACCATGAACATGAGCGAGCTCCAGCCCGGCACCAGCAGGTGCTGTCGTCCGGAGAGCCAGAAGCTGGCGACCCAGAGCGCCTCGGCGGCGGCCAGAACGAGGAAGGACAGCCCGATGACGAGCGCGATCCCGATCGGCACCAGCGAAAACGAGAACATCGCGTCGGACGCCAGCCGCGCCATCCTCCTCAGCGAGTACTTCGCTTCCCCGCCGAGCCGTTCGCGCTCGGCGTACGGAAGCACCACCGTCTTGTAGCCGGCCCAGGCCACCATTCCGCGCAGGAAGCGATGGTATTCGCGCATCTCGCGCAGCGCCTCGAGGACGGGTCGGGCCACGAGCCGGTAGTCGGCCGAGCCGGCGGGGATCGGCGTGTCGGCGATCGCGCTCAGGAGCCGGTAGAAGGCCGTCGAGGTCCACCGCTTGAAGCGCGGCTGATCCGCCGAGACCCGCTGGGTGAGCACGACCTCATAGCCGGCCTCGTACAGGGCCACCATGTCGACGATCAGCTCGGGCGGATGCTGCCCATCGCCGTCGAGGGTGATGACGGCGTCGCCTCGCGCTCGGTCGAGCCCCGCGGTGAGGGCGGCCTGGTGGCCGAAGTTGCGGCTCAGCTCGAGGACGGTGATGTCCGGGTCGTCGGCGGCCAGCTTCGCGAGCTCGGCACCGGTGTGGTCCACGGAGCCGTCGTTGACGTAGTAGATGCTGACGTCGTGCTGCCGCCGCAACGGCGTCAGCACGTCCATCAGCCGGCGATGGAACTCGGCCACGACCTGTTCCTCGTTGTAGAGCGGGACGACGACGTCGATGGCGAGTCGGCGTTTTTCAGCCGTCATGTCCGACTCTCAACACCGCGGTCGCCGGCTGCACGAGCCGGTGGACCTGCCATCCGTACGAGAACGTCCGGTCGTGGATCACGCTCCGATCGCTCGGGCAGTAGCTGGCGTCCCTGATCGCGCCGACCGGCAGACGGCAGAGAAGTCGGTGGAGTCCGAGCTCGACGATCCGGGTCTGGCGAGCGCCTCGATACACGAGGTCGGCGCGCCCGGCGCGGATCGCGCTCAGCAGGCCGCGGTCGTCGCTCACGCCCGGCGCGTGGGGCGCGATCCGCACCGTCGGCCGTGGCTGGTTGGCCACCTCCGGCGTCGCCACGAACACCTCGCCCGGTGACGGCCCGCCGGGGGCGAGGTGCTCCACGACGAGGACGTCGGGACGCCGCTTGATCTCCGACAGGTGCAGCGGCAGCTCGAAGAGGTATTCGTTCACCGGGGTGACGTTCAGGACGACGCGGCTGCGGCTCGGCAAGTCTCCCAGGAAATCGACCACGTCGGCGTTCGCGCGGTCCACGGCCAGCTGGATGCGCGCATCCGCGGCCGCGTTGACCATCGCCGGCAGCCACAGCACTGCGCTCGCGACCAGCACGGACCACGCCGTGCGCCTGATCGAGACCGGATGCGCAGCCCCGAGCAGGCGGACGGCATCACCGACGACGATGCCGGCGAGCACGGCGGCCCCGAACGTGAACGGCAGCAGATAGTACGCGAACGTCGCCGGCCACGGCAGATAGACGGCGAGCCAACCGGCCATCCAGACGCACGCGTAGAGCAGGGTGCGACTCCCGGCCGGCCGGCCGCCGAAGCGAGAGAGAACGGCGAGCACAACGAGTGGCAGGAGGAACGCGAAATCCCGGACGAGCCAGGCGATGATCCGAAACGCGGCGGCGCCGACCGTTCCCGCGTGGAGCGCGTAGGCCCGCGTGTAGGTTCCCTCTGCGAGCCCGAGGGGCGCGTAATACCACCGCAGCGCGGTGAATGTCGCCGCCGCGGCCAGGTTGACCACGACGTAGGTCGCCGCGAAGCGCGCCCAGGCCGGTCGCGGTCGCGCGGAGCCGCGTTCGATCGCGAGCCAGCCGAGGGAGACGGCGACGAGGACGAGGCTCGTCTCCTTGGTCGCGTGGGCGAGCAGGAGCGTGACGGCAGCCAGCGTCATCAGCCCCGCCCGTTTCACCGAGTGTGCCTCGATCGCGGAGGCGGCAGTGGCGAGGAGCGAGACGCCGATCCACGTCATCTGCAGCGGCTCGGCCTTCGAGAGCGTGTAGAAGCTCTCGATCGCCGGCCCGGAGAGCGCGAACAGCAGTGCCGCGACCGCGGCCTGCAGGGGCGTGGCCCCGGCCGATCGCACCAGTCGAGCGAGAATCGCGAGGACGCCGGCGAACAGCAGGACGTTGACGGTGAAGAAGGCGAGCGGCCGAACGCCGACGATGCCGAAGATGGCCGAGTAGAGGAGCCAGTAGGCCGGGAAGAAACGGCCCGTCTCGGGGATGAGGTGGAGCACGCTCGACCAGCGGCCGATCACCTCGCGTCCCGTCTGCAGCGTCAGACCGTCGTCGAGGAGTCCGAACTGCGGCGAGGCCAGCCGGGGAAGCATGACGAGCAGGGCCAGGGCTACGGGGCCGAGCGTCCACACCATTGACCGGTCCCTCATCGCCCCAGACGGTACACCTACTCGAGCCGTTGTCAGCGGCTCATGATCCAGTCCCAGTGCTGCTCGGCTCGCTCGAGCGCTCGGGGGACATCCTCGCGGAGCAGCAGGCCTCCCGCCGCAAGCGACTCGGCCGCGCGCGCGACCGTCGCGAGGTATGCGCGCTTGTCGGCGTAGCGGCGCTCGATGCTGAGGCGGCTGTCGCCCCAGCGCTGGCGCTCGCCCTCGGTCCGCGGCAGCGGAACGTAGGTGCCGAGAAAGTCCACCAGCTCCCCCGCGTCGGTTCCGTGGCCGCCGCGAAGCTGCCATGGCGTGTAGGTCGCCAGCGGCGCCAGAAGCTCGGTGCCTCGCACGCCCGCCATCTCGTTGCCGTCGGCGTCGACCTGCGAGACGAGCGCGGGGAACGGCGCGCCGACGCCCGGCGGCTCGCGCGTGATGATGCCGGCGGCCCAGCGCGGACCGTAGTCGACGCGGTGGGCCTGGTGGATCACGGTCGGAGGTCGCAGGTCGGCGATCGGTGGGAACTTGAGCGCGTCGATGGAGACGAGCGCCCCCGCGGTGAGGGTGGGATAGACGCTCGCCGGCGGCGTGCGGTCCTCCGTCACCCAGTCCACGAGGCGCGCCAGAAGCGCGCGCAGCGTCGGCAGGAAGTCGAGCGGGTTGCTGCGATACGCGCGGCCGGCGCGCTCCGATCTGGAGGGCGGGAAGCCGCCGATGAAATGCTGGCCCCCGGCGAGATGATAGATGCGCTCGTTCGGCAGCGGCGTCACGTCGACCCGGCCGTCGAGCGACGTGTGAATCAGCGAGGCGGCGCGTCCCCAGTACTCGTAGCCGGTATTCGTGAAGAAGATCTTCGGCCGGTGCTCCGGGTGCTCGGCCGATCGCGCGAGCAGCCCGTCCGCGATGCCCGTCTCGGGATCCGTCTGCGTGCGCGTCGTGAACGGGAAGAGATCCGTGGGGTAGAAGAACGCCGAGAATCGATGCGCGTCGCGCGACGGCTGCGCGAAGCGATGGTTGAAGCTCCCGCGCCCCGCGCCGGCCGTGTGAACGAGCAGCCCGTCGAACACTTTCCGGCCGGCCTCGTCGGTGTT
>QHSB01000492.1 GCA_003220335.1 Candidatus Rokuibacteriota bacterium | reverse complement strand
CGACGGCGTCAGGAGCTGCACGTCCACGTCGGGATGGCGCAGCCGCGCCAGCTCCACGTCGCGCCGGATCGCGTGGATCATCACCAGCTCCATCGACTCTTCCAGCGTGCGGCGCAGCGTCGTGGGCGCGCTCGCCCGCTCGTCGGGCGCGTAGCTCATGATCACCACGGCGCGGCCGATGGCGCGGCCGAGCGCCAGCGCTTCCAGGATCGGCGCGCGACCGGTGAGGCCGCCGTCCACGAGCGGCACGCCGTCCACGCGTACGGCAGGAAACACACCGGGCAACGCCGCCGCGGCCATCAGCGCGTCGACGCTCACGCTCCGGTTGTCGAAGGCGCGCTTGTTCCCGCGCGCCAGATCGGTGGCCACGACGAGCAGCTCCACGCGCGAGGCACGGATGCGCTCCAGATCGATCGACGTCGCGATCAGCTCGCGCAGCGGCGCGGGATCGAGCAGCGACCCCGCGCGGTCGAGCGCCCAGAGCGTCATCGCGCCGGGGAGCAGGCCCGCGAAGAGCACCGAGGCCCGCAGCGTGTAGACCTGCTCGCGTGTCACCGTGCGCCAGAGGTCTTGCAGGCGGTCCAGGCGCCCGTCGGCGACCATCGCGGCGTTGAGAGCACCGGCGCTGGAGCCGGCAACCACACGCACCGGCAGCCCGCGCTCGATGAGCGCGGCGGCGACGCCCGCCTCCCACGCGCCCTTGGCGCCGCCACCCGAGAGGATCAACGCCGTGGGGACGTCGGCGGCGCCGCGCGCCCGCTCGCACGCCTCCACCGGTGCGAGGGCCACCAGCAGCGCCAGCACGGCGGCGAGCGCGATCAGGGCAGGCGGGCGAGTCATCCCGCCAGCCGCGCGACTTCGGCGGTCAGGTGGTCGATCTCCTCGTCGGTGTTGTAGTAGTGGACGGACGCGCGCACCACCTCGGACAGCCCGCGGGCCCGCATGTCGAGCAGCGTGCCGCGCGCCGGCGACACCGTCACGTTGATCCGCGCCGCGCGCAGCGTCGCTTTCACCCGCGCCGCGTCGACGCCGCGCACGGTGAACGACACGATGCCCCCGCGCACGACGCCGAGGTCGCGCACCGTGACGCCGGGCACGGCGGCGAGCCGCGCGCGCAGCGTCTCGCCCCGTTCCTGCACGCGCGCCCAGATGCGCTCGAGTCCCAGCGCCTGCGCGTACTCGATCGCGGCGCCGAAGCCCAGGCGCGCGCCGACGTTGGACTCCCAGACCTCGAAGCGCTTGGCGTCGGGGCGGATCACGTAACGGTCGGGCTCCACCCATTCGGCGGCGTGACCCTCCATCAGCGGCGGCTCGAGCCGCTCGATCCAGTCGCGCGCGACCCAGAGGAAGCCGACGCCGCGCGGGCCGCGCAGGTACTTGCGCGACGTGCCGGCGAGCGCGTGACAGCCGAGGCGCCGCACGTCGAGCGGGATCTGGCCGACCGTCTGCGTGGCGTCGAGCAGGAAGAAGACGCCCGCCTCGCGCGCGACCTCGCCCACCGCCTCCGCCGGCTGCACGAGGCCGCCGTTGGTCGGCATGTGGGTCATCGCGATCAGGCGAACGCGCGCGTCGATGCGCTTGCGGAGCGCGCCGACGTCGAGCTGACCGGTGGCGTCCGGCGCCACCACCTCCACGCGCACGCCGCGTCGGGCGCGATGCAGGTAGGTCACGAACATCGAGTGGTACTCGGCGGTGGACGTGAGGATCACGTCGCCGGGCTCGAGCGGCACCGCATAGAGCGCCATGTCGAAGGCGCGCGTGGCGTTCTCGAAGAGCGCGACCTCGTCGGGCCCCTGCCCGCCGACGAGCTGCGCGGTCGCCGTGTAGACCGCGTCGAGCCGATGCTGCGCTTCCTCCTGGGCCTCGTACCCGCCGATCAGGGCCTCGCGGCGGAGATAGCCCAGATGTGTCTCGAGCACGGGCGCGGGCGGCAGGCTGCAGCCGGCGTTGTTGAAGTGTGCGACCTCCGCACAGCCCGGGGTCTCGGCGCGGAGGCGCCGGATCTCGTCGTCGGTGAAGCCGGCTGTCACCCGGCTATTGTACGGCCAGCGGCGATGCGGCAAGCTCCGAGTAGCGCGCGCCGCGCGGCGACAGCTCGCTGCGCATCAGCGACACCCGCGCGACGGCGACCCGGCCGAAGTCCACCGGCCGCGCCAGCGCCTCACCGAGCTGCGGCCGGCGCGTCGGCTCGCGGACGCGACCGAGCGTCACGTGCGCGGCGAAGGGACGCGTCTCGCGCGGAAAGCCGAGCTCGCCGCAGCACGCGTCGATCGCGTCGGCGAGCGCGGCCAGCGCGCCGGCGTCGTCCTCGAGCCCCGCCCAGAGGACGCGCGGCCGCGTGGGCGAGGGAAACGCGCCGAGCCCGCGCAGGGCGAGGTCGAACGCGCGGTGACGGGCGCTCGCGCTGCGCAGCGCGTCCGCGACGGCGGGCGCGCGCGCTTCGTCGATCTGGCCGAGGAACTTCAGGGTGACGTGCAGGTTCGCCGGCGCCACCCACGCCACGGCGGCATGGGGGCGCAGGCGCTCGATCTCGGTCGCGAGCCGCTGCCGGAGGTCGTCCGGCAGCAGCACGGCGACGAAGGCGCGGAGGCCGGCTATTTGGGTGTGTCCAGCAGCCGAATCAGATTCGCGATCGACGCGCGGCGGGACGCGTCCGGCTCGAGCTGCGCCGCGGTCTTGAGGTCTTGTATGGCTCCGGTGTGATCGCCATCGAGCTCGCGGGTGATCGCGCGCGAGGCCAGCGCGCGCGCATCCAGCGCCTGCACGGACGCCGCGGGCTGCGGCTGGGCCGTGGGAGGCGCCACCGTGACCGTCGGCGGCGACGTGGGAGGTGCCGCCACGATCACGGGCGGCGGGGCCGTCGCGCGCTCCGCGCCGGGCGGGGGCGCCGGTGCCACCGCGGGCTGCGTCGCCCCGGTCGCGGGGCCGGCCGCGACCACCGGCGTGGGGTCGAGCCCGGCGCTGCGTCGCATCGCCGCCTTCGCCCACGGATCCGGCTCCAGCGCGATCGCGCGCGACCAGTCCGCCTGGGCGGCATCTCGCTGGCCGAGCATCGCGTAGGCGGTGCCGCGGTTGTAGACCGCCTTGGCGTAATTGGGACTGAGGCTCATGGCGCGCGTGTAGTCGGCGATCGCTTCCTTGTACTGGCCGGCGGCCACGAGCCCGTTGCCGCGGTTGTAGTAGATCTCCGCGTCGTTGGGGGCGAGCTCGATCGCCTTGTTGTAATCGGCGATGGCGTTATTGACCTCGCCCATGCGCAGCCGCGCGGCGGCGCGGTTGTTCCAGGCCGCAGCCGAGCGCGGGTTCCTGGCGATGGCCTCGCTGAACGCGTCGGCGGCGGAGACGTACTCGCTGTTGCGATAGAACATGTTGCCGCGGTCCAGCGAAGACGAAGACGAGGTGGTACTGCATCCGACGAGCATGACCCCGAGTGCGGCGAGCGTCGCTGACAGGATCCGCTTCATGGTCATGAGCCTCCCAGTTGCCTACGGAGCATATCCAATGCCATCTGCGCCGACTGCCACTTGACCGCCGCCCGGTCGCCGGAAAACCGGAAGCGACGCGCCGTCACCTCGCCGGCGACGGCCACCCCGATGAACACAGTACCTACGGGTTTTTGCGGTGTCCCACCGTCGGGACCCGCGATGCCGGTGACGGCCAGCCCGCACGGGGTGTGGGCCGCCGCGCAGATGCCGCGGACCATCGCCTCGGCGCAGGGGGCGCTGACCGCCCCGTGCGCCTTCAAGACATCCTCGGACACGCCGAGCAGCTCCTGCTTGGCCAGGTTCGAGTACACGACCACGCCGCGCTCGAACCACGCCGACGAGCCCGCGACGTTGGTGAGCCGGTGGCCGACGAGCCCGCCGGTGCAGGACTCCGCGGTGGCGACCGTCAAGCCGCGGGCCCGAAGCCTGCGCCCGACGACCTGCTCCAGCGTCTCGCCGTCACGCCCGTAGCAGTCATCGCCGAGCGCCGCCGCGACGCGCGACTCGACCGCCGTCAGCGCGGCCGTGGCCGCCTCGACGCTCGCGGCCCGCGCGCGCAGGCGTACCCATACCTCGCCGTCGGCGGGCACGGTGCTCACCGCAACCTCGCCCTCCCGGCCGAGCCACTCGGCAAGACGGTCCTCGACGTCGCCGAGACTCACGCCGACCGTGCGCAGCGTGCGCGTGACGACGCCGCGCGCGTCGACGCGAGCGCGCGCGAAGTCGATCAACTGCCCGCTCAGCGTCGGCGACGGCGTGCCGCGCGGCAGCACCGCGAAGGCGCCGTGCGGCGTGTCGACCGCCCACGCCGGCTCGCCCTCGTCGCCGGGCCACGGCGTCGCCCCCTGCGGCAGCAGCGCCTGCCGCTCGGCGCGGCGGGGCAGCGGCCGATCCTGCCGTCGATACGACGCCTCCAGCGCGGCGAGCATCCGCTCGTTGAGCACGAGGCGCGCGCCGGCGAGCCGCGCGAGTACACGCCGCACCGTTTCCCCCGCCGACCCGCCGGGTCCGGCGACGACGACCGCGAGCGGGGCCTCCACACCGAGCGCGCGCTCGAGCGCCGCCTCGTCGTCGTCGACGAGCACGCGGCCCTCCACCGGCACGCCCGCGGCGAGAAGGGCCGCCTGCACGGGCGCGGTGGGATCGCCTCCCGACGCGGCATCGGCGGCCACGCCGACCACTCGCACGCCGCCGATCATAGGCTCGCCTCGGACGGCGGGGCCCCAGCCCCGCGACGTCCTGCGGCTCGCACGGCCATGACAGCCATCACGGCCATCCGACGAGGCGGCGCAGCGCGGCGATCACG
>QHSB01000491.1 GCA_003220335.1 Candidatus Rokuibacteriota bacterium | reverse complement strand
GGCGGAGCCCATTCGCTCCACACGCCGCATTCCTCCGTGGCCGAACTCCTCCATGGATGGCTACGCGGTGCGCGCCGCGGATGCGCGGTCCGCGGCGACCCTGCGCGTGGTCGGTCGCGTTGTCGCCGGCAGCCTGCCGACGCGCGCGGTCGGCGTCGGCGAGGCGGTGCGCATCTTCACCGGCGCGCCGCTGCCGAGCGGCGCCGACACGGTGATCCCGCAGGAGGACGTCGACGCACGCGACGGCGTGATCGCGCTGCGGAACGCGGTCGAGCCGGGCGCCTATGTGCGGCCGGCGGGGGAGGACGTCCGCGAAGGCGATCTGGTCCTCGAGCCCGGACGCGCGATCGGCGCCGCGGAGATCGGGCTTCTGGCCACCTTGGGCCGCACACAGGTGACCGTGGGCCGCCGGCCGCGTGTGGCGGTGCTGTCGACGGGCAACGAGCTGGCCGACCTCGGGACGGAGCCGACGCCGGCGCAGATCCCGAACTCCAACACCTACTCGCTGATGGCCCAGGTCATGGAGATCGGCGGCCTCCCGCTCAACCTCGGTGTCGTCCCCGACCGACTCGACGCCATCGCCGAGCGCATCGCGCGGGGCGCGGAGGCCGATGTGCTCGTGTCGTCCGCCGGCGTCTCCGTCGGCGAGCTTGACCTGGTGCGCGAGGCGCTGGTCAACGCGGGCGCGGAGCTGCACCTCTGGAAGGTGGATATGCGTCCCGGCAAGCCGATCACCTTCGGTTCGCTCGGCGGCAAGCCGGTCTTCGGCCTGCCCGGCAACCCGGTCTCCGCGATGGTCACCTTCGAGCTGTTCGTACGCCCGATGCTCCTGGCCATGCAAGGTCGCCGCGGCACCGCCCGCCTCACGGTGAGGGCGACGGCCCTGGCGCCGATCGTCAATCGCGGGTCGCGGCGCGGCTATCTCCGCGTCGTCCTCGAGGCCCGGGACGGCCGATGGGGCGCGCGTCTGACCGGTGAGCAGGGGTCGGGAATCCTGCGATCGATGGTCTCCGCCGACGGGCTCGCGGTGTTGCGTGGCGACACGACCGTTGCGGTTGGTGAGGAGGTAGAAGTCATTGTGTTAAGGGAGGTTAGCCCATAGCTCTTGCGAGAGACCTCGAAGTAAAGATCCATTTTTTGACTTCCTTTTATAGTGCGTGCTACGGTCGCGCCGCAATGAATCGCGCCCTCCCGGCGCTTGCCCTCGCCGCGTTCGTCGCGACCGGCTGCGCCTCACGCGGCGACGTCCGGCGGATGCAAGACGACGTTGCCGCTCTCCGCGCCAGTGTGACCGACCTTCGCCACGCCCATGAGCTGTCCACACGTGAGCTGGTGCGCATGGCGGGGGAGCTACGCGCCCTGGACGCCCGGAACGCCGAATTGCAGGCAGCGCTCGGCGAGCACGCCGCCGAGACGGCGCGGCTGCGCGCGCGACTGGACACGGCCGAGCAGGACCTGCGCGAGGCCAAGGCACCGCGCGCATCGCAGCCGCCGGTCACGGCGCCGGTCCCGTCCGCCGCGGCGCCCGCGCCGGCCGCGCCGCCGCCGCGGCCCGAGACGCGGCGCCCCGACGAGGCCGAGCAGGCGTACAACGCCGCGCTGACGCTCTTCCGCGCGCGCGAGCACGGACAGGCGGTGCTGGACCTGCTCGACTTCATCGCGAAGTACCCGACACACCGGCTGGCCCCCAGCGCGCAGTACTGGATCGGTGAGGCGTATTACCTTCAGCGCGACTATCGCCAGGCGCTCCTCGAGTTCCAGCGGGTGCTCGAGATGGCGCCGACCTCTCCCAAGGCCGCCGACGCGCTCCTGAGAATCGGCCTCTCGTACACCAATCTGCGCGACGACACGCGCGCCCTGCAGGCGTGGCAGCGCGTGGTGCGCGAGTACCCGGCCACCGAGTCGGCTGGTCGGGCGCGCGCGCTCCTGCGCGCGCACGCCGCGCGCCGGCCCTGATGAAATGGGGGGCCCCGAAATGGCCCCCCACACCCCCCAACACCCCCCGGCCTTCGGAGCGTCGCGGCGAAGCCGGGTCGCTCCCATGCGTATCCGTGGCGAGGCGTTGACCCTCTCGAGGCGGAGGGTCACACTCGCCGCCGCCATGTCGACAACGATCCGTCCTCTGAGCTGCGACGATCCTCGCTACCCGGCGCGGCTGGCCGAGCTCACGCCGGCGCCGCCGCTCTGGATACGCGGCGCCGTCGATGACGACGACGCGCTGGCGATCGCGATCGTTGGCGCCCGCCGGGCGACGCCGTACGGCCTCGAGGTGGCGGCGCGGCTCGCCGGCGATCTCGCCGCGCGCGGCGTGACGATCGTGAGCGGCTTCGCGCGCGGCATCGACTCCGCCGCGCATCGCGCGGCGCTGGACGCCGGTGGGCGCACGATCGCGGTGCTCGGCTGCGGCGTCGACGTCGTCTACCCGCCGGAGAACGCGCGCCTCGCCGACGCGGTGGCGGCACGGGGCGCGCTGGTGACGCAATTTCCGCCCGGCACCGCGCCGCTGCCGTATCACTTTCCCACGCGAAACCGCACGCTCGCCGCGCTGGCGCTGGGGGTGGTCGTGGTCGAGGCGGCGGAGCGCAGCGGGAGCCTGTCCACGGCTGGTTTCGCCGCCGATCTCGGACGCGAAGTATTCGCCGTGCCTGGCAAAATCACCTCGCCGACCAGTGCCGGCGTCCATAGGCTCCTGAGAGACGGTGCTAGACTTGTAGAGGATTGGACGGATGTCGTGCAAGAATTACCGAATGCGTGGCGTCGTCGCGTGCGAAGCACCGGCGTCGCACCGATCGAGACGGCGGCGCCGTCAAAAGGCAGTGATGAGGAGCGCATGCTGCGACTGTTGATGCGAGACGAGGCGCAACACATCGAGCGGCTGATCGCTCGGGCGGGGATGGACGCCGCGCGTGCAGGCGCGATCCTGACCGGCCTCGAGCTCGGCGGGTGGGCCCGCCAGCTCGGCGGCCAACGATGGATCGCAGCCGGCGCACGGTCGGAGGGAGCCTAGCCGTGGCGAAGTCGCTGGTGGTGGTCGAGTCGCCGACGAAGGTGAAGACGATCCAGAAGTATCTGGACTCGAAATTCGTCGTCAAGGCGTCGATGGGACACGTGCGCGATCTGCCGAAGTCGCAGCTCGGCGTCGATCCCAAGAAGCACTTCAAGCCGAAGTACGTCATCTCCCCGACGAAGAAGAAGATCCTCGACGAGCTCAAGAAGATCGCCGAGAAGTCCGACGCGCTGTATGTCGCCACCGACCCCGACCGCGAGGGCGAGGCCATCGGCTGGCACCTCGCCCAGGAGCTGCCGGTCGACAAGAAGAAGATCTTCCGCATCACCTTCAACGAGATCACCGAGCGCGCCGTGAAGGCGGCCTTCTCCAAGCCGGGCAAGATCGACATGCACAAGGTCGACGCCCAGCAGGCGCGGCGTGTGCTCGACCGGCTCGTGGGCTACAGCCTGTCGCCGCTGCTGTGGGACAAGGTCCGCCGCGGGCTGTCGGCCGGCCGCGTGCAGTCGGTGGCCGTGCGGCTGATCGTCGACCGCGAGCGCGAGATCGAAGCCTTCGTGCCCGTGGAGTACTGGTCGCTGCACGCCCTGCTCACGGGCAAGCGGCCGCCGCAGTTCGAGGCGACGCTGCGCGAGGTGCGCGGAGAGAAGGCGTCGCTGACCAACGAGGCCGACACCCGCGCGCTCATGGCGGGCCTCGAGGGCCGGCCGTTCGTCGTCCGGTCGGTCACGCGCGGTGAGCGCCGCCGCAACCCGGCGCCGCCGTTCATCACCTCGACGCTCCAGCAGGACGCCGGGCGCAAGCTCGGGTTCTCCGCCAAGAAGACGATGACGGTGGCCCAGCAGCTGTACGAGGGCGTGGACCTGGGTGAGGAGGGCGCGGTCGGTCTCATCACGTACATGCGGACCGACTCGGTGCGCATCTCGCAGGATGCGCAGGAAGAGGCGCGCCGCTGGGCGACCGAGCGGCTGGGCGCGGAGTACCTGCCGGAGACGCCACCGATCTATAAGTCACGCGGCAGCGCCCAGGAGGCCCACGAGGCGATCCGCCCTTCGGAGGTCACGCGCGACCCGAAGGCGATGGCGCGCTTCCTCGGCAAGGACCAGCAGGCGCTCTATCGCCTGATCTGGGAGCGCTTCGT
The DNA here is from genome assembly GCA_003220335.1 of Candidatus Rokuibacteriota bacterium. GTDB lineage: Bacteria > Methylomirabilota > Methylomirabilia > Rokubacteriales > CSP1-6 > AR12. The sequence goes on along the minus strand of QHSB01000491.1, from coordinate 2,579 downwards.
GGCCAGCCAGCTCATGCCGGCCGTCTACGACACCGTGGCCGCGGACATCGAGGCGGGTGAGTGCGTGTTCCGCGCCCAGGGCCAGACGATGAAGTTCAAGGGCTTCACCGCCATCTACGTGGAGAGCCGCGAGGACCACGAGGCGGTGGAGGACGAGACGGAGCGCCCGATGCCCGAGCTGGACGAGGGCGAGACGCTGCGCCTCATCGGGCTCGATCCGCGCCAGCACTTCACCCAGCCGCCGCCGCGCTTCACGGAGGCGTCGCTCATCAAGGTGCTGGAGGAGCTGGGAATCGGCCGGCCGTCGACGTACGCGTCGATCCTCGCCACCATCATCAACGAGCGCGGCTACGTGCACCGCGAGCGCCGCACGCTCTTCCCCACGGAGCTCGGCAAGGAGGTCACCGATCTCCTGCTGCCGTTCTTCCGCGACATCATGGACGTGGAGTTCACCGCGCAGATGGAGGAGCACCTCGACAAGGTCGAAGAGGGCGAGCGCAAGTGGGCGGACACCGTGCAGGAGTTCTACGAGCCCTTCAAGCGCGACCTCGCCCAGGCGAAGAAGAAGATGCGCAACGTGAAGGTGGGCGAGGAGACCGGCGAGCCGTGCCCGGATTGCGGCGAGCCGCTGCTCGAGCGCTGGGGCCGGATGGGCAAGTTCCTCGGGTGCTCGGGCTATCCGGAGTGCCGCTACACGCGCAACCTCAACGGCGTCGAGCGCGCCGAGGACCAGCCGACCGACGAGATCTGCCCGACCTGCGGCAAGCCGATGGTCATCAAGCACGGCCGGTTCGGCAAGTTCATCGCGTGCTCGGGCTATCCCGAGTGCAAGACGACCAAGCCCGTCACGCTCGGGATCAAGTGCCCCACCGACGGCTGCCCGGGCGAGCTGGTGGAGCGCCGCTCCCGCAAGGGTCGGACGTTCTTCGGGTGCTCGGCGTACCCGAACTGCAAGTTCGTCGTCTGGCAGCGGCCGATCAACGAGCCGTGCCCGCAGTGCGGCGCGCAGTTCCTCACCGAGCGCGTGGCCAAGGGGCGCCAGGTCCGGACGTGCGCGCGCGAGAGCTGCGACTTCAAGCAGGAGGCCGAGATCACCGTCGCATGAAGGAGCCGGTGACGGCCTTCCTCCGGCACCTCGAGATGGAGAAGCACGCCTCACCCCATACGATCCGGGCCTACCGCCGCGACCTGGCGGACTTCACGCGCAGCGTCGGCGTCGTGGGCGATGCGACGGCGCGCGACGTGCGGGCGTGGCTCGCGTCGCTCCACGCCCAGGGTCTCGACCCAGCCTCCGTCGGACGCAAGCTGGCGGCCGTGCGCAGCCTCTACCGCTTCCTCGGACGGCGTGGGGTGGTACGGCGTAACCCGGCTCGCGAGGTGCGCGCGCCGCGCCTGTCGCGCAAGCTGGTGACGTTTCTGCCGCCCGACGAAGCGGAGGCGGTCGTCGACGCGCGTGGCCTCGCCGGTGACGCCCGCGCGCGTGACGTGGCGGTGCTCGAGATGCTCTACGCGACCGGGCTGCGTGTCTCCGAGCTGGCGGGCCTCGATCTCGACGCGCTCGATCGCGACGCGCGCACGGTCCGTGTGCTCGGCAAGGGCAACAAGGAGCGCATGGTGCCGTACGGCGCGCCGGCCGCCCGGGCGCTGGACGCCTATCTGGGCCGCCGCGTGGCCGGCGACGGACCGGTTTTCGTCAACCGTCGGGGCGGGCGCCTCGGCGTGCGCTCGCTGCACACCATCGTGCGGCGCGCGGCCCGCGCCGCCGGCGTCACGCGCCGCGTGAGCCCGCACACGCTGCGGCACACGTTCGCCACGCACCTGCTGGACCGCGGCGCGGATCTGCGCATGATCCAGGAGCTGCTCGGCCACAGCCGGCTCTCCACCACGCAACGCTACACGCACGTCAGCACCGCCCAGCTCGTGAAGACCTACGCTCAGGCCCATCCGCGCGCCACGCTGAACGGGTCGACCGGAGAGCGGAGCCGGGAACCATCGAGCTCAGGCCACCCACGGACCGACTCAGGCTCGCCTCGGGCGTTGAACGCCCTGCGGCTTCGCACTGCCACACCGGTCTCGCCGTCCCCGCTACAATAAACACGTGTTTCACGCCACGACCGTGCTCTGCGTTCGCCACCGGGGAAACGTCGCCATGGCGGGCGACGGGCAGGTGAGTATCGGGCAGACCATCGTCAAGGCCGGCGCGCGCAAGGTCCGCAAGATCCACGGCGACCGCATCCTGGCGGGGTTCGCCGGCACCGCCGCCGATGCCTTCACGCTCTTCGCGCGGTTCGAGGCCAAGCTCGAGGAGCATCGCGGCAACCTGCCGCGCGCCGCCGTCGAGCTGGCCAAGGACTGGCGCACCGACCGCGTGCTGCGGCGGCTCGAGGCGCTGCTCGCGGTGGCCGACCGCGACCACTCGCTGATCGTGTCGGGCACCGGCGACGTCATCGAGCCCGACGACAGCCTGATCGGGATCGGCTCGGGCGGCCCCTACGCGCTGGCGGCCGCGCGCGCGCTCGTCGCGCACTCGGAGCTGGACGCCAAGGCCATCGTCACCGAGGCCATGCGCGTGGCCGCCT
>QHSB01000490.1 GCA_003220335.1 Candidatus Rokuibacteriota bacterium | reverse complement strand
TGCCGATGCTCGAGATCTTTTCGGGCCAGGGCATGGAGGAGATGGGCATCCACCTCAAGGACATGCTCTCCAACATGATGCCCTCGCGGACCAAGCGCCGCCGCGTCCGCGTGGCCGAGGCGCGCCGGCTCCTGGTCCAGGAGGAGGCCGCCAAGCTCGTGGACATGGAGGAGGTCGTCGCCCAGGCCGTCCGCCGTGTCGAGAACTCCGGCATCGTGTTCCTGGACGAGCTCGACAAGGTGGCCGGACGCCAGAGCGCCGCCCACGGCCCGGACATCTCGCGCGAGGGCGTGCAGCGCGACCTGCTGCCGATCGTCGAGGGCTCGGCGGTCACCACCAAGTACGGGGTCGTCCGCACCGACCACGTCCTCTTCATCGCCGCCGGGGCCTTCCACGTCGCCAAGCCGTCGGACCTGATTCCCGAGCTCCAGGGCCGGTTTCCGATCCGCGTGGAGCTCGAGCCCTTGACGCGCGAGGATTTCGTCCGCATCCTGACCGAGCCGCGGAACGCGCTGGTGCGGCAGTACGTGGAGCTGTTGAAGACGGAAGGCGTCACGCTCCACTTCCTGCCGGAGGCGGTGGAGGCCATCGCCGAGATTGCCATGCGCGTGAACGAGAGCACGGAGAACATCGGCGCGCGTCGCCTGTACACGGTGATGGAGAAGCTCTTGGAAGATATCTCGTTCGACGCCCCGGACCTGCCGGGCAAGGAGCTCACGATCGACGCGGAGCACGTCCGGCAGCGGCTCGCCGACATCTGGCGGGACCAGGACCTGTCGCGATACATCCTTTAGTCATGGCAGACGAGGTCAAGCGGGTCGAGATCCTCATGGAAGCGCTCCCGTACATCCGGGAGTTTCGGGGGAAGTCTGTCGTCATCAAGTACGGCGGCGCGGCCATGGACCAGGCGGACCTCAAGGAGACCTTCGCGCTCGACGTCATCCTGCTGCACCTGGTCGGCATCAACCCGGTCATCGTCCACGGCGGCGGGCCGCAGATCGGCGCGCTCATGAAGCGGCTCGGCAAGGAGCCGACGTTCGTCGGCGGCATGCGCGTCACCGACGAGGAGACGGTCGAGATCGTCGAGATGGTGCTGGTCGGCAAGATCAACAAGGAGATCGTCGGCCTCATCAATCACCACGGCGGCAAGGCGGTGGGGCTGTCGGGCAAGGACGGCACGCTGCTGCTCGCCCGGCGCCGGCTGCACCGGCTGAAGACCGGTGAGGCGGTCGACATCGGGCTCGTCGGCGAGGTCGAACGGGTCAACGCCGACCCCATCCGCCTGCTGGAGGAGCGCGGCTACATCCCCGTGATCGCGCCCGTCGGCGTGGGCGGCGGCGGCGAGACCTACAACATCAACGCGGATCTCGTGGCCGGCGAGATCGCGGCCGCCCTCGGCGCCGAGAAGCTGATTCACCTCACGGACGTGCAGGGGATCCTGG
>QHSB01000489.1 GCA_003220335.1 Candidatus Rokuibacteriota bacterium | reverse complement strand
CCGTGATCTTCGCCATCGCCGTCACGCGCATTCCGTTCGGCGGACGGGTCATTCGTTCCGTGGCGCTGTCGGTGCGCGAGATGCCCTACGTCGAGGCGGGACGGGCCAGCGGCGCCTCCGCGCTCCGGGTCATGACCTTCCACGTGCTGCCCCAGTGCGTCGCGCCGTACCTGGTCCTGGCGACCACGCACCTGGGAGCGGCCATTGTGATCGAGGCCGCGCTGGGCTTTCTCGGCGTCGGCGTGCCGCCGCCCACGCCGACCTGGGGCAACATGCTGGCGGATTCGATCACCGCCCTGGTGCCGCCCTGGTGGCTGGCGTTCTTCCCCGGCCTCGCCATCACCGTGACGGTGCTGGCGTTCAACCTGCTCGGCGACGGTATCCGGGACACGCTCGACCCGCGCCTGTCGCCGGCATTCTTGAGGATGATAGCCGGCGGACGCCGAGCGTAGCCGCTCAGCGCCCGGAAAACGTCGGTTCCCGCTTTTCCACGAAGGCGCGAATCCCTTCGCGCGCGTCCTCTGTGTCCGCGCAGATGTTCTGGGCGAACGTCTCGAACTCGAGCGACGACTGGAGATCGGCGTCCGCGTTGCGATAGAGCGCGCGCCGCGCAAGGCGGATCGCGATCGGCGGCCCCAGCGCGATCTTCGTGGCGAGCTCGTAGGTCGCCGGGAGCAGCCGCTCCGGCGGATGCACCGCGCTCACGATGCCGAGGTGCCTGGCCTCCTCGGCGTCGAGGATCTGCCCGGTGAAGATCATCTCGCACGCCTTCGCCATGCCCACCACGCGCGGCAGGAAGTACGTCCCACCCCAGTCGGGATGCAGGCCGCGCCGGACGAACGCCTGCGAGAACCGCGCGGCGCTGGAGGCGAGGCGGATGTCGCAGGCGAGCGCCAGGTTCATCCCGGCGCCGGCGGCCGCGCCGTTCACCGCGGCGATGAGCGGCTTCGGCGAGTCGCGCATGAGCAGCACGGTGCGGTCGCGCGACGGCGCCACGCGCTCCATGAGCGGCCGCCCGCGACCCGCCTGGTTCGCGTCCTGCATCGCCTTGACGTCGCCACCGGCGCAAAAGCCCTTGCCGGCGCCCGTGATGACGATCACGCGTACGTCCGGGTCGTCGATGGCGCGCATGAGCCCGGCCGTCAGGTCTTCGCGCAGCGTGCCGCCGAGCGCGTTGAGGCGGTCGGGCCGGTTCAGCGTCAGCGTGGCGACGCGATCCTTGGTCTCGTAGAGGAGGCACTCGTAGCTCATGGCGGCCGGTTCCCCTTTCGTTTCGATGAGCGTTACTATGCCTCAAATCTCACGAAGGAGACTCGATGCCTACCTACGTCCTGATCCACGGCGCGTACCAGGGAGGCTGGATCTGGAAGCCCGTCGCCACGCGGCTGCGCGCCGCCGGCCATCTCGTCTTCGCGCCGACGCTCGACGGCTGCGGCGAGCGCCGCCAGCTCGTGCGCGCCGGTATCACCGTCGGCACGCACGGACGAGAGATCGCGCAGCTGCTCTTCTACGAGGACCTGAGCGACGTGGTGCTGGTGGGGACGAGCTCGGGCGGCATGGTGGTCCAGAAGGCTGCCGAGCTGGCGCGCGAGCGCATCGCGCGGCTCGCCTTCGTCGACGCGCTGGCGCTGATGCCGGGCGAGCGCGTGGACGATATCGTCAAGCGCGCGGCGCCCAATGAGGTCACCGAGCTCACGACGGGGCCCACGCGCGCCGACGCGGAGAGCCGGCTCTTCCGCGATCTCGATCCCGGGCTGCGCGCCTGGGCGCTGGCCCGCGTCACGCCGCATCCCATCGCGGCCCTCGAGGCGCCGATGGAGCCCACCACGTTCTGGGACCAGGCGTGGCCGGCCACGGTCATCCGCTGTCGCCGCGCGGCCAATCCACCCGAACACCACCAGCGACGCACCGCGGAGCGGCTCAAGGCCGCGTGGCACGAGCTGGACACCGGCCACTATCCGATGCTGAGCGAGCCAGACGCGCTGACCCGCTTGCTGCTCTAGCAGATCCGCGGGAGCTGCTCGCCCTGCAGCATGTCGACGATGCGGCGCCCGCCGACGGTGGTCTTCAGCACGACGACGAGCGTGCCGGCCTCACTGCATGGGGACGAGGGGCCACATGGCACCTTGGTCCAATAGCCTCGAGGGGGCCGTACCTCTAGGGTGGGCCCATGCGAGAAATGAGCGGTCTGGCGGAGCTCCGGCGTCACGGCCGGATGACGTGGATCGAGCCGCAGCGCGGGTGGGTGGCGGCGCCGGAAGAGATCCTGACCGCCCTCGCGAAGGACGGCTTCGAGGAATGCAAACGCGCGCTGACGAGCAGCCGCTCGGATAGTCGGCCGGCCGGTGGCGTGTGGCAGGGCGTCGATGCGCGGACGGCGACGGTGGCCTCCGCCATCTGGGTCAATCGTCCAGGATGGCAGCAAGCCATCGTCTTCATCGACATCGATGGGCAGTCGTTCGACGAGGGCGGCGCTTCGTCGCCGACGGGTGATGCTGACCGGGACGAGGGCGGGGAAGGTTAATCCCGTCGAGCGAATCATGTAGGCCCGTGGCAGAATACCGGCGCCTTCGAGGCGGAGGAGACCATCCATGAGCACGCCGGTATCCGCGTCCAGTGCCCGAAACGAAGTGCGGGGCGTCGTTCCCAAGCTCGTCGAGCTGAGCGAGAAGGTGCTCTACGCCGACGTCTGGGAGCGCTCCGGACTGTCCAAGCGCGACCGCAGTCTCATCACCGTCGCCGCCCTCACCGCGCTCTATCGATCCGACCAGCTGAAGGGCCACCTCGAGCGCGCGCTCGCCAACGGCGTGACGCGCGAGGAGATCTCGGAGGTCATCACGCACATGGCGTTCTACGCGGGCTGGCCGACGGCGATGACGGCGGCGCGCATCGCGAAGGGCGTCTTCGAGGAGAAAAAATCATGAGAGTCGGATTCATCGGGCTCGGGCTGATGGGCAATCACATGGCCACCAACGTCCAGAAGGGCGGCCACGACCTCGTCGTGCACGACCTCCGCCCGGAGGCGGCCAAGCCGCACCTCTCGGCGGGCGCCAAGTGGGCCGACTCGCCGAAGCAGGTCGCCGAGGCGAGCGAGGTCGTGTTCACCTCGCTGCCGACGCCGCCCGACGTCGAGGCGGTCGCGCTCGGCGAGAGCGGCATCCTCGCCGGTCTTCCGCGCGGCAAGGCATACTTCGATCTGAGCACGAACTCGCCGACGGTGGTGCGGCGCATCAGCAAGGTGTTCGCCGAGCGCGGCGTGCACATGCTGGACGCGCCGGTGAGCGGCGGGCCGCGCGGGGCGAAGTCGGGCAAGCTCGCGATCTGGGTCGGCGGCGACGAGGAGGTCTTCAAGCGCCACAAGCCCGTGCTCGACTCCATGAGCGACCAGCCGACCTATATCGGACCGATCGGCGCCGGCTCCATCGCCAAGCTGGTGCACAACTGCGCGGGCTACGCGGTGCAGACCGCGCTCGCCGAGGTCTTCGCGATGGGCGTGAAGGCCGGGCTCGAGCCGCTGGCACTCTGGAAGGCCGTGCGCAAGGGCGCCAATGGCCGCCAGCGTCTCTACGACCGCCTCGGCGACAACTTCTTGCAGAACAAGTACGAGCCGGCGAGCTTCGCGCTGCGCCTGGCGCACAAGGACGTGAGCCTCGCCACCGCCGTCGGCCGCGAGTTCGGCGTGCCGATGCGGCTGTGCGAGCTGACGCTGATGGAGATGACCGAGGCGCTCAACCGCGGCTGGGGCGAGCGCGACTCGCGCGTCTCGATGCTGCTGGAGCTCGAGCGCGCGGGCGTGCAGATCAAGGTCGACGAGGCGAAGGTGAAGGAAGCGCTGGAGAAGGATCCGCCCGCGCTGGGCTTGTAACTCCCCGGCCCGACGCTTGCACAGGCGACGGTGCATCTCCCACCTGGAGGTGCACCGTGCGCTTGGGCGGAAGGCAGAGCGACAACATCGAGGACCGGCGCGGCTTCGGCGGCCCCCTCGTGGCCGGCGGGGGCATCGGCACCGTCGTCCTCGTGCTGCTGGCCCTCTTCTTCGGCTTCGACCCGCGCGTCATCCTCCAGGGCGACGCGCCCACGAGCCCGCCCGCCACGCAGCAAGCGCCGTCGCCGTCCACGTCACCGCGCGGCCACGACGACCTGCGTGACTTCGTGGCGACGGTGCTCGCCGACACCGAGGACACCTGGCGCGCGCTGTTCAGCCGCATGGGGCGCGAGTATCGAGATCCCAGGCTGGTGCTCTTCAACGGCGCGGTGCAGTCCGCCTGCGGCATCGCCGGAGCCGCCACCGGGCCGTTCTACTGTCCGCAAGACCAGAAGGTCTATCTCGACCTCGACTTCTTCCGCGCGCTGCGCGAGCGGTTCCGCGCCCCCGGCGATTTCGCGCAGGCGTACGTGATCGCCCACGAGGTCGGCCATCACGTCCAGAAGCAGCTCGGGATCTCTGATCGCGTGATGGCCGAGCGCCGGCGCGGCGGGTCGCAGACCAACGCGGCGTCCGTCCGGCTGGAGCTGCAGGCGGATTGCTTCGCGGGCATCTGGGCGCACCACGCCGAGCGCACGCGCCACATCCTCGAGGCGGGCGACGTGGAGGAGGCGCTCAACGCCGCGGCGGCCATCGGCGACGACCGGCTGCAGCGGCAGACGCAGGGCCGGGTGGCGCCGGAGACCTTCACCCACGGCACGTCCAAGCAGCGCGTGCAGTGGTTCACGCGGGGGATCGAGTCCGGCGACCTGCGCCGGTGCGACACGTTCGGAGGGTCGGTCTGATAAGATCGGCGGGATGATCGTTCTCGGCATCACCGAGACCCACTGCGCGACGGCGGCGATCCTGCGCGACGGCGCCATCGTGGGCTGTGCCTCCGAGGAGCGCTTCACCCGGCTGAAGAACGACGCGGGATATCCGCGCCTGGCGGTCGACGCCCTGCTCCGCGATCTCTCACTGACTCCGCGCGACATCGACCTCGTGGCGCTCGCCGGCACGCGCGCCTATGCGCGCGACTGGATGAACCGGGTACTGCACGACGCGGACTACGCCCGCCAGTACTACGGCGTGCGCCTCGAGGAGCCGGCGCGCGGCCTGGGGCGGCGCGCGCGCAAGCTCGGCGCGCGTCTCGGCCTGGCCGGCCGCTCGCGCGGCAAGTTCGAGGTCTCCGAGCGCGACCGGCTCGGCTTCGTCACCGACCACCTCGGCCTGGACCGCAGTCGCATCGTCACCTACGACCATCATCTCTGCCACGCGGCGGCCGCCTACTACGGCTCGCCGTTCGCGGGCGCGCGCGCGCTCGTCCTCACCAACGACAACGCCGGCGACGGTCTCTGCGCGAGCGTGTCCACGGGCCGGGGGACGGCGCTCGTGCGCCACGAGGCCGTGCCGAGCGCGCCGGGCTCGCTCGGCTCCTTCTACTCGTTCGTCACGCTGCTGCTCGGCATGAAGTTCGGCGAGCACGAGTACAAGGTGATGGGCCTGGCCCCCTACGCGCCGGCCCGCCAGGCCGAGCGCGCGTTCGAGGCGCTGAGCGCGGTGTTCGGCCTTGCGCCGACGACGCCGGCGCGCTTCGCGTGGAAGCGGCGCGGCCAGCGCTACCGGCTGCTGCTGGAGACCACGCTGGGCCTGCGCTTCGACGCCGTCGCGGCGGGCGCGCAGCGCATCGTGGAGGATTCGCTGCTGGCGTGGGCGCGGCTCATGCACGAGCGTCACGGCGGCGACCGCCTCGCGCTGGGCGGCGGCGTCTTCATGAACGTGAAGGCCAACGGGCTCATCGCCGACGAGCCGTGGGTGCGCGATCTCTTCGTCTTCCCGTCGTGCGGCGACGAGTCCAATGCGATCGGCGCCGCCTATCTCGGCTGGCTCGCGCGTGCCGGCGCCGCCGCGATACCGACGCCGCTCGGGCCGGCGTATCTGGGCCCGGCAATCGATCCGGTGGGGGTGGAGGCGCTGATCCGCGCCCGCGACCTCGCCGGCAAGTATCGCGTGACCGAGCACGAGCGGATCGAGGAGCGGATCGCGGAGCTGCTGGTGTCAGACGGCGTGGTGGCGCGCTGCGCGGGCCGGATGGAGTTCGGCGCGCGCGCGCTCGGCAACCGGTCGATCCTCGCCAACCCCTCGGACCACCGGGTGGTGGGGATCATCAACCGGATGATCAAGAACCGCGACTTCTGGATGCCGTTTGCGCCCTCGATCCTTCGCGAGCGCGAGGGTGATTACGTCGTGAACCCGAAAGGTCTGGCGTCGCCCTACATGATGCTGGCGTTCGCCACCAACCCCAAGCGCCGCGACGAGATCACCGCCGCGCTGCACCCGCAAGACGCCACCGCGCGCGCGCACCTGGTGGACGAGGCGTGGAACCCGGCGTACCACCGCGTGCTGCGCGAGTTCGAGCGGCGCACCGGCATCGGCGCCGTGCTCAACACGTCCTTCAACCTGCACGGCGAGCCACTGGTGGGCTCGCCCGAGGACGCCGTCGACACGTTCGAGCGCTCCGGCCTGCCCCACCTCGCCCTCGATCGCTGGGTCATCTCGAAGAAATAGCTAATTCCCGACCGTCACCGGGATCGACGTCGAGCCTGAGTTTCCGCTCGCGTCCTGCACGGTGGCGCTGAGGCTCGTCGCCCCGTTCGGCGTGCCCGGCGTGTTCCAGGGCAGCGTCACGTGCACGCCGGAATCCGTCGCGCCGCCCACGGTCGTGCCGGCGGCGCGCAGGGTGAAGACGTGGTTGCCGGTGACCGCGCCCTCCACCCAGATGTTCACCCACACCGTCCCGCTCACGGTGGCGCCGCTGGACGGACTCGTGATGAAGACCCTGAGCGTTCCGCCGGGCGGCGGCGGCGCGGCGTTGGAGACCGTGACCGCGCGCGACGCGGTGGCCGTGCGTCCCCCGCCGTCGGTGACGGTGAGCCCGAGCGTGTGCGAGCCGTCGGCGACCGACGTCGTGCTCCAGGAATAGGTTGCCGACGCGCTCGACGCGACCTGGCTGCCGTCGATGGTCAGCGTGTAGGTGTAGGGCGCGGTTCCGCCGCTGGCCGACATCCCGACCGACACGGTGCCGCTGACCGTCGCGCCGGCCGCCGGGCTCGTGAACGACGCGGTGAGCGCCGGCGGGGGCGGTGGCGGCGTCCCGCCGTTGGCCACCGTGATCGCGATCGACGCGACGCCGGTGTTCCCCGTGGCGTCGCGGGCGCTCGCGGTCAGCGTCTGCGCGCCGTCGGCGACCGAGGACGTGCTCCACGGGAGCGAGACCGGGCCGGTGCTCGCGGTGGTCGTCGTGGCCACCGTCTGGCCCGCCACCGTCAGCGTGTAGACGTTCGACGCTCCCGCTGCGCCGTTCAGCCAGAGCGTCACCCAGCTCGTGCCGCTCACGGTGGCGCCGTTCGACGGGCTGGTGATGAACACCTTCAGCGTGCCGGTGGGCGGCGTGCCGTTGGCGACGGTGACGCCGACTCCGGCCGTCGCACGTACACCGGCGGCGTCGGTGACGGTCACACCGAGCGTGTGGGCGCCGTTGGCGACGCCGGCGCTGTTCCACGCGTAGGAGGCGGTCGAGCCCGAGGCCACCTGCGTGCCGTCCACCGAGAACGCGTAGGTGTAGGGCGAGGTCCCACCGGCGGCGGAGGCGGTCACCGTCACCGTGCCCGAGACCGTCGCGCCGTTCGCCGGCGCGGTGATCGCGGCCGATAGCGCGGCGCCGTTCTGCACGGTGACCGTTCGGCTGGCGGTGGCGGTGGCGCCGATGTTGTCACGCACGGTGAGGCCGAGGGTGTGGCCACCGTTGGAGGCCGTCGTCGTGCTCCACGAGTACGTGGTCGCGCCGCCGGAGGTGAGCGGTGAGCCGTCGAGGGTCAGCGTGTAGATGTAGGGCGCGGTGCCGCCGCTCGCCGACATGCCGACGGCGACCGTGCCGCTCACCGTCGCGCCGGCGGCCGGGCTCGTGAACGACGCGCTGAGCGCCGGCGGCGGCGAGCCCGCGTTGTTCACGATCACGGTGATCGTCGCGCTCCCGGTGTTGCCCGCCGCGTCCCGCACGCTCGCGGTCAGCGGTTGCGATCCGTTGGCCACCGTGCGCGTGTCGTAGGGCATCGAGATGGGGCCCGCGCTGCCCGTCGTCGTCGTGCCCATCGTCTGGCCCGCGAGCGTCAGCGTGAACGTGTTGGAGCTGCCGCTCTGGCCGTCGACCCACATGACGGCCCAGGGCATACCGCTCACGGTGGCGCCGCTGGACGGCTGGGTGATCGACACCCGCAGCGTGCTGCCGCCCCCGGTGTTGTTGACGGTGACCGAGATGCTCGCGGAGACCGTGCTCCCGGCGGCATCGGTCACCGTGGCCGACAGGGTGTGCGCGCCGTTGCCGACGGCCGCCGTGTTCCAGGGGAACGAGGCATTGCTGGAGAGCGAGCCGCCGTCGAGCCACACCTGATAGCCATAGGGCGCCACGCCGCCGGCGGCCGAGAGGCTGACCGGGGTCGTGCCGGACACGGTGGCGCCGTTGGCGGGCGTGCTGAAGGCCAGCGTCAGCGGCGCCGGCGCCGCCACCGGATATATGGAGCGCAGGCCGGCCAGGTCGTCGGCCTTGAGCGCCGCGCCGCGGCCGTCGAAATGCGCCGTCGCGTACATGGTGGCCGTGGCGTCGGTCGAGTGGCCCAGGCCCAGCACGTGGCCGAGCTCGTGGGTGGCCACCTCCGCGAAGTTGGCGAAGGTTTCGTAGAAGCCGCAGCCCTGCCAGCCGTCGTTGAAGACGACGTCGCCGTCCAGGATCCGCATGAACGTGGTGCCGTTCACCACGCGCGATTCCGTCGTGCTCCGGAAGAACCCGCCCATCCCGAGAATCCCGCTGCAGTTGACCGGCGGATCCATCGTGCCATCGGGATCGCCGAAGCTCACCGCGTTGACGCCGTCGTAGCGCATGCCGGCGGCGGTCGTGACGCCGCCGTCCGCGTAGCGGAAGTTGGCCTGGGGATCGTTGCTCCAGGCGGCTTCACCCTGGCGGATCTGGTCGAAGCCCTGCGTCGGCGCTCCCGGCTGGCCGGCGGAGTTGATGTACATCGTGATCGCCGCGCCGCTGTCCGGCTCGAACCAGCGTGACGGCGTGCCCTGGTAGACGAAGGCCTCCTGCTGCTGCGTGACGTCGGAGCCGACCACGGGCGCCGTCTGCATCGGCGCCGTCTCCGCCGGGGGCGCCGCGCGGCCACGGACGGCGCGGATCGTGCGCCGGAGGTCGTCGAGCCGGTGCGTGTCTTTGGGCGGCGGCGTGGCGCCGCGCTGGAGAGGGGCGAGGATGCGCACGCCGCCGCCGTTGATTCGAATCGCCATCTCGTCGCCGGTGAGGGGATCGACCATGACGGAGAGCTTGCCCTGGTAGAGCTGCAACACCCGCAGGGTCCCGTCGCGCGAGACGCGCAGGAAGACGAGGACGCGCTCGCCGATCAGGAACTCCGGCGAGCCATCGATCCACGAGTGGACCGCTCCGATCCGGCCGCCGGGCTGGCGCAGCGTCACGCTGGCCGGCAGCGCGGGGCCGGCCAGGACTTCCTCCACGGCCAGCGTCACGTCGGTGAAGATCTGACCGCGTGCCGCATCCCAGTGACTCTCGAGCGCCGTCACACGGCCGAGGACGACCGCGGAGGCCTGCGCGGCGAGGTCGGCTTCCGTCATCCGTACCACGGTCGTGGCCGGCGAAGGCGCGGCGGAAGCGAGCACGAGGGCGACGGCGACGGCGGCGAGACGGGCGAGTGAGCGGATCATAGGCCTCTCACCGAGCGAGAGGGGGCAAGGGGCATTCCAGAGTGACGGCAGCGCTATGCAGCAGGCTGCCGAACTCTCTGCGCGGGCTCCGAACGTTGGGGGTGTGGGGGCCATTTCGGGGCCCCCACTAAAATGAGAGAGCGCCACGGCTTCGCCGAGGCGCTCCGAACGTTGGGGGGTGTGGGGGCCATTTCGGGGCCCCCACTACAATCAGTATCCTCGGGCGCGGTCCACGACGTGGCGCAGCGGGCGACCGGCGAGCCAGCGGGCGAGGTTGTCGTTGAAGACGGGCGCGATCTCGGCCGGCGTGCTCGGGCCGGAGATGTGCGGGGTCAGCGCGACGTTGTCGAGCCCCCACAGCGGATGCTCGGCCGGCAGCGGCTCGGATGCGAACACGTCGAGGACGGCGCCGCCGATCCGTCGCTCGCGCAGCGCCGTGACGAGGGCCGCCTCGTCGACCACCGCGCCGCGGCCGATGTTGAAGAGCCACGCCGTCGGCCGCATCGCCGCCAGCGCCCGCGCGCCGAGGAGGCCTCGCGTGCCGTCGGTCAGCGGCAGCACGACGACCACGAAGTCGGCCTGGCCGAGCGCGCGCGCCAGCGCGGGCAGCCGGTACACGCGCTCGGCCTCGCGCACGGGGCGGCCGGAGCGGCTGACGCCGATGACGCGCAGGCCCAGCGCGCGCGCGGCGGCGGCGATCGTGCGGCCGATGTCGCCGAGGCCGACGATGGCCATCGTCTTGCCCGCGAGGCGATCGGGGAGGATCTCCTCGCGCCAGCGCCGCTCACGCTGCGCGGCGCGATAGGTCTCCGTGTGCTGGGTGACCCACAGGCACCAGCCCAGGACGTACTCGCGCATCCACGGCCCGAAGATGCCGGGCGCGCGCGTGACCGTCACACCGGGCGGGAGGGTGGGGACGAGCGCCCAGTCGACGCCGGCGCCCATCGCCTGCAGCCACGTCAGCCGCGCCGCGCGCGCGTAGAGGTCGGGCGGAAGCTTCCAGGCGTAGATGACGTCGGCGTCGCCGACGGCGGCCGCCGCCTCCGCGGGCGTCGCGCACACGGCCAGACGGACGCGCGCGCGCGGCGCGCGCACGAGGGCCGCGTAGGCCTTCGCCTCGTCGGGGTGAAAGACGAGGACGGTGGCAGGCCCGCGCCGCCTCACGTGCGGGCGGCGGCGAGCAGCGCGTCGTCCTGCGAGAAATCCACGTCGCGGCGGTCGAGGCCCTCGCGCAGGTACCACTCGAAGGTCTGCGCCAGCCCCGAGGTCAGCGTGTAGCGCGGGCGGAGCCCCAGCTCGGCGCGGATCCGCGTCGTGGTGTAGACCGCGTGGCAGTCGTAGACGAGGTTCTGGCCGAACGGCGCCTTGGCCACGTGGACGAGGCTCGCCGGCCGCTCGATGACCTCGGCGATGAGCTCGACGAACCCGACCTGCGTGATCGACTCCTCGCCGCTGACGTTGTAGGCCCGGCCGAACGCGCGGCGGTCGCCGAGCATCGCGGCCATCGCGTCGGCGAGGTCCTCGACGTGGCCGAACTGGCGGAGCCAGCCGCCGGGCCCGGGCACCAGCACCGGGCGGCCGCGCACGAGCCGGTCGAAGAAGAACGTCTCGTTGTTGCGCGTGTTGAGGGGGCCGAAGACGTGGGTGGGCCGCACGACGCTGGCGGGCAGGCCGCTGCCGAGGTACGCGTCCTCGCCCTCGATCTTGTTCTTCGCGTACTCGCCCCAGTAGAGGTTGCGCGGCGTGTCCTCATGGTACGGGATGGGCAGCGCGTGGTCGTGCACGCGCCCGGTGGAGACGAAGATCGCGTGGCCCGCGCGGCCGCCCAGCGCTGCCAGCAGCGCGCGCACGTCGTCGCCGGTGGTCGGTGCGTAGGTGATGTCCACCAGGCCGTCGAAGCGCTCGCCGGCGAGCACGCGGCCGAGCGCGGCGTGGTCCTTGCGGTCGGCGACGATCGTCTTCACGCCGGCGGGCACGCGTCCGGGGTGGCGACCGCGGTTCAGCACGACCACCTCGTGGCGATCGCGCAGCAGCGCCCGCACGAGGTGCAGGCTGATGAACTCCGTGCCACCGACGACGAGGACGCGCATCAGGCCAGGCGATGAAGTCGTAGGGGCCGGTGACGGCGTCGAGGTTGGCCAGCGCCGCTTTCGACACGGAGGCCAGCTCCTTGCGCACCGACTTGGTCTTGCCCGGCGCGGTCTCGATGAGGACGTACGCCTTCATGCCCTTGGGGCGGCTCTTGGCGGCCATGGCATTCCTCCGCTGATCGGTCAGTGCCGCGTGGTGACGCCGACGACGTTCAACAGCGTGGAGCGGAACCAGGCGGCGTGCTCCACCGCGCGCGCGCCCTCGAAGTCCACGCGCGTGCCGCGCTCGTCCGCGTGGTTGGTGGGATCGAAGGCGACGGCGATGCGGCGCTCGGTCGTGCCCTGGCGCACGGTGAGCGCCTCGCCCACGCTCTCGTCGCCCAGACGCGTCAGCACGACGAACAACCCGCGCGCGTCGGTGGCCCCGAGATACGAGAAGCCGGTCCTGTCGCGGACGACTTGCACCGTGGCCTCGGCCACGGGCTTGCCCCGCGCGTCCTTGACGTAGCCGAGCACCGTGAACCGGTAGAAGATCTCATGCTCGGCGGCGGCCGGCGCGGCGAGGCCCGGCAGGAGGACGGCGAGGACGAGGCTCGGCAGGAGAGCGGCGAGGACGCGGCGTCGCGGCACGCGGTGAGTCTAGCAGATAGGTCCGCAGAAGCGAGCGATGGCAACGCGTCTCGTCGGGACAGCCGCAGAGCAGGGTGACGCGTCCGTCGTCGGCGCGGCGTCGCACCTCCGCGAGCGCCGCCTGCGCCTCCGGCCGCTCGAGGCCGGCCAGGTAACGCGGGACGTACTGCTCCCACGTGAGGGCCTTGTCGAGGTACGCGCGCAGCAGCTCCGGCACGGGGCCGAGCTCCTTGAGCCAGACGCTCACGCGCTCCTTGCGGATGCCGCGCGGCCAGAGTCGCATGATCAGCACGCGGTGGCCATCCGTGGTCGTGGCCGGCTCGTAGATGCGCTTGGTGACGATGTCCACGGCGCGCGCAGGCGTTACCGGCGGAGGATCTCCGCCAGCGCGTCGGGAGCAAGCGGCTTGACGGCGTGGTGATCGAAGCCGGCCGCGAGGGACCGCGCGACGTCTTCCGGGCGCCCGTAGCCCGTGAGCGCGACGAGCACCGCCGCCTTCGTCTCCGGCATCGTGCGCAGGCGCCGGGCCAGCTCGTAGCCATCGAACCCGGCCAGGCCGATGTCGACGAGCATCAGGTCGGGCCGCACGCGGACGGCGATCTCGAACGCGCTCGGGCCGTCTTCGGCCTCGGCGACGTCCTGGCCGGACGCCTCCAGGAGACGCCGCAGCATGCCGCGAATGTCCGGGTCGTCTTCGACGACCACGATCCGACGGCGCGGCGTGTCGGTGGCCGGACGGCGAGCGCGCGACGTCTCGGCGCGGGGCGCGGGTGCGCTGCGCAGGCGAAGGCGGAACGTGCTGCCGCGTCCGGGACCGTCGCTGGACGCCTCGATCGTCCCGCCGTGAAGCTCGGCCAGGTGATGCACGACGGCGAGCCCGATCCCGAGCCCGCTGCGTCCGCGGATCGCGCCGGGCTCGCCCTGCACGAACAGGTCGAAGATCCTCGGCAGCATCTCGCGCGGGATGCCGACGCCGGTGTCCCGCACCCGCAGCAGGCCGTGGCTGCTCTCCCGCGCGATGGTGACGTCGACGGCGCCGCCGGGCGGCGTGTATTTCAGCGCGTTGTCGAGCAGGTTGACGACGATCTGCTCGACACGCACGGGATCCGCTTCGACCCACACCGCCTCGCCGTGCACGGCCAGCGCGTGGCGCTCGGTCCGTCCCGCGCCCGCCAGCGTCGCCACGCACCGCCGCACGGTCTCCGCCAGATCCATCGGCCGTGGGTCGAGGCGAATCTTGCCGGCGGCGATCCGGTTCACTTCCATCAGGTCGTCGACCATCCGGGCGATGTTGCGCGCCTGGCGTGCGATCACCTCGCGGGCGCTCGTCGCCGTGTCGTCCGGCTTGCCGACCCGGTCGAGGAGCTGAACGGCGGTGCTGATGGCCGACAGCGGGTTGCGGAACTCGTGCCCCAGCACGGCCACGAACTCGTCCTTCGCACGGTTGGCCGCCTCGGCCGAGGCCCGCGCGGCGCGCTCGCGCGCCAGCAGCGCCTTGCGGTCGTCCTCGACGTGCCGTCGCGTGGCCGTGAGCCAGGCGACGACGACTCCGACCATCGCGAAGGACACGACCGACGCGATCTCGTGCCACGTCGTGGTGACCGCGAAGAGCGGCGGGATGAACCAGTAGTCGATCGCGAAGGCGCAGACGGCGACGCTGACGAGGGCGGGTCCCAGGCCGACGAACCACGCCACGGCGATGACCGTCAGGAGAAATGGCGGCGCGGGCAGCGGCTCGATCAGGAAGCGGAGCGGAATGAGCACCGCCACGGTCGAGACCGAGGCCGCGACGCCGAAGAGGTACCGGCCGGCCCGATGCGCACGGACACGGTCGAGGCTCATCGTGTCGTCAGCGTGAGCCCGCCGTCGACGACGAGCGTCTGGCCGCGGCGCTCGAGGGCGGGAACCGCTGCCTGGGTGGCGAGGAGCATCGACTTGAGGCTCACGGCCATCACACGATCCCACTCATGTTCCGTCGTGTCCATCAGCGTCTGGCGGGATTCGATTCCGACATTGTTGTGCAGAATGTCGAGCCCGCCCCACCGCCCGTCACGATCGCGATCTTGCCGGCGAGTCGTTCGCCCATTGGGGTAGAGTCCTCCTGGGTCCTTATCATGCCCTCGGCACGGCGCGTCCGGCTCTGGTCCGGCCTCGTATTGTTCGCGTATGTGACGACGCACCTGGCGAATCATTCGCTGGGCCTCGTCTCCCTCGACGCGATGGAGGCCGGCCGCGTCTACTTCCTCGCGCTGTGGCGCAATCCGCTCCTCTCGCTGCTGCTCTACGGCTCGCTGGTCACGCACGTGATGCTCGCGTTCTGGGCGCTCTACCAGCGCCGCACGCTGCGCATGCCGCTCTGGGAGGCCGCGCAGCTGGCGCTCGGCCTGGCGATCCCACCGCTGCTCGTCACCCACATCGTCGGCACGCGGATCGCGTGGCAGGTCTACGGTGTCGAGGACGCGTACTCGCGCGTGGCGCTGTCGCTGTGGGCGCTCGCGCCCGACCTCGGCAGCCGGCAGGTGCTCATCGTGGGCCTGGCGTGGGTGCACGCGATGATCGGCCTGCACTCGATCGTCAAGCTGCGCGCGTGGTATCCGCGCGCGGCGCCCTGGCTGCTGGGCCTCGTGGTGCTGGTGCCGGTGCTGGCCATTCTCGGCTTCGTCAACGGCGGACGCCAGGCCGCCGCACTCGCCCGCGATCCTGCCGTGCGGGCGCAGATGCTCTGGCACGGACGCGCGCCGCTCACGCCGGCGGAG
>QHSB01000488.1 GCA_003220335.1 Candidatus Rokuibacteriota bacterium | reverse complement strand
CGGCCGCCCGCCCGGCGATTCCCACAGCGGCCGCGAGCAGGACGTCGTCGTCGTCTTCGCCGACCTGCGCCGCTTCACCCGGCTGGCCGAGCACCGCCTGCCGTACGACGTCGTCTTCTTCCTCAACCGGTATTTCGAGGCGGTCGGCGGCGCCATCCAGCGCTCGGGCGGGGTGGCCAACCAGTACACGGGCGATGGCGTCATGGCGCTGTTCGGGCTCGACGTCGGGCCCGAGGAGGGTTGCCGCCAGGCCCTGACCGCGGCGGCCGAGATGGTGCGCAGCGTCGCGACGCTGAGCGAGTCGCTGGCCGCCGACCTGCCGGAGCCGTTGCGCATCGGCATCGGCATCCATACCGGGCCCGCCGTGGTGGGCCGCATGGGCTACGGGGCCGCCGTCTATCTCACCGCCGTCGGCGACACCGTCCACGTGGCCAGCCGGCTCGAGGCGCTGACCAAGGACTACGACTGCGAGCTGGTCGTCTCCGAGATGGTCGCCCGCCGTGCCGGGGTGTCGACCGAGGGCCTGCCGCGCCCCCTCCGAGCCGTCTCGCGCCGGCGGCGAGGCATCGCGCACCAGTTAGGGACCGTAAGCCGAAGTCGCTGGCATGTCGTCTGCTTGATGCTCGGCAGGAGGAATCTCGCCATGGCCGAGGACAGACGCCAGATGTGGAAGATGACGGCGATCGGGCTCGCGATCGCCGCCATCGTCGCAGTCGTGACGGGGATCGTCGTCGCCAATCGAACCGGCACCAACGAAGCCAAGGTCGCCGCCCCGTCGGCATCGCCGTCGACCACGGTGAACCCGCAGGTCGCCCAGGCGCCGACGCCGGCGGCCCAGCCGACCACCCCGGCCCCGGCGCCCTCGACGTCGGCCCCGGTCTCGCGGAGCGGCGTGCCGCCGCAGACCGTCGTAGCCGAGTGCAACCGTGTGGCCGCCGCCCAGGGCGGATCCGAGAGGACCAGGAACGACAAGATCCTGAATGCCGCGAAGGACGCGGGCATCGGTGCGCTGGGCGGCGCGGCCGTCGGCGCCCTGGGTGGTGGCATCGCCAGCGGCGGCAAGGGCGCGGGCAAGGGCGCCCTGATCGGGGGTGGCGTCGGCGCCGGCGCCGGCACGCTCTACGGGCTCTACGACAACAAGAAGAACGACGAGCGCTATAAGTCGGCGTACGGCGACTGCATGAAGGCCAAGGGCTACACGGCCTGATGGCGACAGGCAGACAGCGGGCCGCGGCGCGCCGCAACATCAAGAAGGCGGCGGCCGCGGCTCGTCGCAAGCGAACGATCGCGCATCTTCCGAAGAAGACCCGGACCGCGCTGGGGAAGGAAGGTGCGAAGGCCGCGCGCCGTCGCC
>QHSB01000487.1 GCA_003220335.1 Candidatus Rokuibacteriota bacterium | reverse complement strand
GTGACGATGGGCACCAGCGCGTTGCTGAGCCCGTGGCGCAAGACGACCACGCGGTCGCTGACTCCCTTGGCACGCGCCGTCCGCACGTAGTCCTGGGCGAGCGTCTCGAGCATCGCGCTGCGCGTGAGGCGCGCGACGATCGTCACCGAGGCGGCGGCCAGCGTGACGGCGGGAAGGATCAGGTGACTGAGCAGGTCGCGCAGGTCGCCGCCGCCGTGTGGCGCATACATCCCCGAGGCGGGCAGCCAGCCGAGCCAGAGGGCGAAGACGACCATCAGCACGATGCCGAGCCAGAACGACGGCATGCTGGCCCCGAACAGCGAGGCCACGGCGCTCAGCCGGTCCAGCACCGAGTTCGGGCGCGTGGCCGCGGCCACCCCGAGCGCCACGCCGACCGCGCTCGAGAGCACGAGCGCGGTGGCCGTGAGCAGCAGCGTGGCCTGCAGCCGTGTGAGGACTTCGCCGAGCACGGGGCGCTTCATCCAGAGCGAGCGGCCGAGGTCGCCCCGCGCGACGTGGCCGATCCACCTTAGATATTGCACGTGCAGGGGCTCGTTCAGCCCGAGGTCGGCGCGCAGGCGCGCCAGGTCTTCCCGCGTCGCCTGCGAGCCGAGCATGATCTCCGCCGGATCGCCCGGCGAGAGGTGCAGCACCATGAAGATGATGACGGACACGCCCGCCAGCACCGGGACCAGCAGCAGGAGCCGGCGCGCGAGGTAGCGCCTCACCTCAGCGCTCGGCGCAGCTCACTTCCCGTTCGGCTTCACGACCGCGCCGTACACCATGTTCTTGAGCAGCGGCCGGTAGTAGGTCCGCTGCTTGGGCGATTGCATCGCGAACACGACGAACATGTCTTCCTTCGGATCGATCCAGAAGTAGGTCCCGCCGGCGCCGCCCCAGTTGTACTCGCCGACCGACCCTTGCACGTTCGCCACGCCGGCGTCGCGGCGCACCGCGAAGCCGAGACCGAAGCCGAAGCCGGCGCCGGGCAGGTAGAGCGGCCCCGGCGCGACCCCCGCGTCGAGATGATCGGCCGTCATGTAGGCAATGGTCTTCGGGCCCAGCAGGCGCTTGCCGTCGAGCGTGCCACCGTTGAGGAGCATCTGGCAGAACCGCGCGTAGTCCATCGTGGTGCCGACCATCCCGCCGCCGCCCGACTGCCAGCGCTGCGGCAGGCGCGGGTCGAAGAAGGTGGTGTCGGTGCCGATGGTGACGTCGTTCGAGAAGGCCTCCGCGATGCGGGCCTGCTTGGCCTTGTCGGTCACGTCGAAGGCGGTGTCTTTCATCCCCAGGGGATCGAGGATCCGCTCCTTCTCGAACTCGTAGAGGGACTTCTTGGACACGACCTCCACGATCCGGCCCAGCACGTCCGTCGAGTGGCTGTAATCCCACACCGTGCCGGGGTGATTCGCGAGTGGGAGTTTCCCGATGCGGTCCACGAAGTCGGCGTTCGTCGGGTCGTCCGAGAACAGCTTGGCCTCGAGGTACTGCTTCTTGACCGGCGTGTTGCCGAAGATGCCGTAGGTGAGGCCGGAGGTGTGACGCAGCAGGTCTTGCACCGTCATCGCGCGCCGGGGCGCCACCAGCTCGAGGGTGGGCTTGCCGTCCGCGCCGGGCTTCTCGACGCCGACCTTGACCTCGGCGAACTGCGGCAGGTACTTCGCCACCGGATCGCCGAGCGCGAGCTTGCCCTCCTCCACCAGCATCATGGTGGCCACCGAGGTGATCGGCTTGCTCATCGAGTAGATGCGGAAGATGGCGTCCTTCGTCATCGGCGCCTTGGTGCCGGGATCGAGAATGCCGACGCTCTCGAACAGCGCGAGCTTGCCCTGCCGCGCGACGAGCAGGACGGCGCCGGGGATCTGCCCCTTCTCCGAGTCGGAACGCAGCGTGGTCACGAGGCGGCCGAGCTGCTCGGACGATAGGCCGACCTGTTCGGGCTTGACGCTCGACAGCGTCTGCGCGTGAGCGAGCGTGACCGCCGTCAGCAGGAGCAGCGAAGTGAGCAGCGCGATCTTCCTCTTCATCGGTGTCCTCTCCCGGTTGGCAGACTCACTTGAGCGAGATGGTCTCCACGCGAAGGTCGAAGCTCGGGTGCAGCTTGAACCCCTGCACGCGCCTGGCGTGCGCGGCGGTCTGGATCTCGTGATCGACGAACACCCACGGCGCGTCGTCCACCAGGATGCGCTGGGCCTCGCGGTAGAGCTCCGCGCGCTTCTTCTGATCGGTGGTGAGCCGCGCCTGGTGCAGCAGCTCGTCGTACTTGTCGTTCTTGTAGAGGGCGCGGTTCGGGCCGTTCGGCGTCCACTGGCTCGAGTGCAACAGCGGGTACATCACCATGTCCGGGTCCTCGTTGCCCGCCATCCACGACAGCGCGAACAGGTCCTGCTCCTTCGTGCGCAGCTTGGCCAGGTACGCGCCCCACTCCATCGTCTGCAGCGCGACGTTGACGCCGACCGCCTTGAGGTTCGACTGGATGACCGTGGACATGGCCACCGGCGACTGCATCCCCGACCCCGACTCCGGCACCCACAGCGTGGTGGAAAAGCCGGTCGGATAGCCGGCCTCCGCGAGGAGCTTCTTCGCGCGGTCGGGGTCGAAGGGATAGGCCTTGAGCGCCGCATCGGCGCCCCACGTGTTCGGCAGCACGGGCCCGCGCGAGAGCGACCCGGTGCCCTTGAGGACGTCACGCACGATGGCGTCCTTGTTCACGGCGTAGTTCAGGGCCTGGCGCACGCGCTTGTCGTCGAAGGGCTTCTTCTGGTTGTTGATGCCGAGGTACCAGACGTGCGCGCCCACCTGCTTGAGCAGCGTCACCTTCGGGTTGTTCTCGAGCTGGGCGACGAAGTCCGGCGGCGTGCCGACGATGAGGTCGACGGCCCCCGTCAGCAGCTCGGTGAGCCGCGCCTGGTCCTCGACGATCGGCCGGAAGATCACGCGCTCCAGCTTCACCGGATGCTTCCAGTAATTCGGGTTCTTCTCCAGCACCACGCGCTGGCCGCGGTCCCACGAGACGTACTTGAACGGTCCCGTGCCCACCGGCGTCAGCGGGTAGTCGGCGCCGAGCTTGCGTACGGCCGTCGGGCTCACCACCGACGCGGCGCCGGCGGTGAGGACGGCCAGGAACGAGGCGCGCGGCTCCTTGAGGATGAACTCCACGGTCTGCGGGTCCACGACCTCGACGGCCTTGACGTTGCCGAAGAAGAAGTTGGCGAAGGGGTACTTGCCGAGCTTGTTGAACGGATGCTCGGGATTGATCTGCCGCTCGATCGAGAACTTCACCGCCTCGGCGTTGAGCGGCGTGCCGTCGTGAAAGCTGATGCCCTTGCGCAGCTTGAACGTGTAGTGCAGCCCGTCCTTGCTGATCGTCCACGACTCCGCCAGGCCCGGCACGATCTGCGTGCTCTCTTCGGGAAACGTCACGAGCGTCTCGACGATGCGCCGGCCCACGCGGTTGGAGTTGAGGTCCGTCACCTGGGCCGGATCGAGGTTGACCGGCTCGGCCACGAGACCGACGACCAGGGTGCCGGCTGGCTGGGCGGCGACCGGCGGCGGCGCGCCGGCG
Source organism: Candidatus Rokuibacteriota bacterium (assembly GCA_003220335.1). Lineage (GTDB taxonomy): Bacteria > Methylomirabilota > Methylomirabilia > Rokubacteriales > CSP1-6 > AR12. The sequence goes on along the minus strand of QHSB01000487.1, from coordinate 990 downwards.
CCGACGAGCAGCGCGACGACCGCGAGCCACGCCGCAAGCATCCTCATCGCCACCCTCCCTGCATGAGAGCGCCTCACGGTATACGATCGGGCGCGAGGCTGCAAGGCACCGGGAGTAGAATCGCGCAGGAGGCCGACATGAGATACGAGGTCGTCGAGGGCTGGGAGCAGCTGCCGAAGGGGTTCGAGCACCGCGACGTCGCGGGCGTGGCCGTGGACGGCGAGGATCGCGTCTTCCTGATCTGCCGCGGCGACCATCCGATCATCGCCTACGATCAGAAGGGCAGCTTCCTGCGCTCGTGGGGCGAGGGCGACTTCACCTATCGCACGCACGGCATCTCGGTCGCGCCCGACGGCACCGTGTGGGCCACCGACGACGGCAACCACACCGTCCGGCAGTTCACGCCGCAGGGCAAGCTGCTGCAGACGCTCGGCACGCTGAATACGCCGTCCGACACGGGCTACGACGGCAAGGACTACATGACCATCACGCGCCCGGCCGGACCTTTCAACCGTCCGACGAACCTCGCGATCGGGCCCCGGGGCGACCTCTACGTGTCCGACGGCTACGGCAACTGCCGTGTGCACCAGTTCTCGTCGACCGGCACCCTGAAGCGCTCGTGGGGCGTGCCGGGCACCGGGCCGGGTCAGTTCTATCTCCCGCACGGTATCGCGGTGGCCGCCGACGGCCGCGTGTTCGTCTGCGACCGCGAGAGCGATCGCATCCAGATCTTCAGCCCCGACGGCGAGTACCTCTCCGAGTGGGGCGACACGCAGCGCCCGACCCACATCGTCTTCGACGAGCAGGGCCGCGCGTACGTCTCCGAACTCTGGTGGCACAAGGGCCAGACCTCGCGGCGCCACGGGGTGACCCAGGAGCCCAAGCACGGACGCGTCAGCGTCTTCGACAAGGACGGCCGTCTGCTCGCGCGCTGGGGCACGCCGGAGGCGACCAAACCGGGCAGCTTCGCCGCGCCGCACGGTCTCGCCG
>QHSB01000486.1 GCA_003220335.1 Candidatus Rokuibacteriota bacterium | reverse complement strand
CGCGCTATCTGCCGTTCCGCATCCTGCCCGGTGACGGGTTGGTGAGGCTGGCGGTCGGCGGCCGCGAAGTGACGCCGCCCGAGGTCTCGGCGGCCGTGCTCAAGGCGCTGAAGGAGCGCGCGGAGCGCCACTTCGGCGAGCCCGTCGACAAGGCCGTGGTCACCGTGCCCGCCTACTTCAACGACGCCCAGCGACAGGCCACGAAGGACGCGGGCCGGATCGCGGGTCTGGACGTCGTGCGGATCGTGAACGAGCCGACGGCGGCCTCGCTGGCCTACGGGCTGCAGCGGCTGTCGGAGGGCGTGATCGCCGTCTACGACCTCGGCGGCGGGACGTTCGACGTTTCGATCTTGAAGACGAACGACGGCGTTTTCGAGGTGCTGGCGACCAACGGCGACACGCACCTGGGCGGCGACGACCTGGACCGCGTGCTGGCGCTGTGGCTGCTCGAGGACATCGCGGTGCGCCACCACGCCGAGCTGGATCGCGACTGCGTGGACCTGGCGCGCGATCCGGAGGCGATGCAGGAGCTGCGGCTGGCGGCGGAGGCGGCGAAGATCCGGCTCTCGACCGAAGAGCGCACGACCCTCACCATCCCCTTCGCGGGCTTCACCTACCGCCGCGACATCACGCGCGCGGAGCTCGAGCGCCTCGTGGAGCCGCTGGTGACGCGCACGCTCGGACCCGCGCGCCGCGCCCTGGCCGACGCGGGGCTCGAGCCGAAGGACATCGACCAGGTCGTGCTGGTGGGCGGATCCACGCGGGTGCCGCTGGTCCGCCGGCGCGTCCAGGAGCTGTTCGGCAAGACGCCGCACAGCCAGCTCAACCCCGACGAGGTCGTGGCCCTCGGCGCCGCCGTGCAGGCGCACATCCTCGCTGGCGGTATCACCAACATGCTGCTGCTGGACGTGACGCCGCTCTCGCTCGGCATCGAATCGCTCGGCGGCATCGTCAACGTGCTGATCCCGCGCAACACCACGATCCCGACGAGCGCGCGCGAGATGTTCACGACCTCCGTCGACGGCCAGACGTTGGTGGACCTCCATGTGGTGCAGGGCGAGCGCGAGCTGGTCAAGGACTGCCGCTCCCTCGGCCGCTTCGAGCTGCGCATCGATCCGATGCCGGCGGGCCTGCCGAAGATCGAGGTCACGTTCCTCATCGACGCCAACGGCATCTTACAAGTACAGGCCCGGGAGCAGCGCAGCGGCAAGGCCGCCTCGATCGAGGTGAAGCCGACCTACGGTCTCAGCGAGAGCGACGTGGAGCGGATGATCGAGGACTCGTTCACGTATGCCGAGGCCGACGTCGAGACGCGCATGCTGATCGAGGCGCGTAACGAGGCCGACACCGTGCTCGTCCACGCCGGGCGCGCACTCAAACAGGGCGCGGACCTCGTGCCGGCGGACGAGCGTGCGGCCATCGAGGCGGCGGTGGCCGCGCTGCGCGCGGCGCGCGAGGGCGACGACCGCGACCGCATCCACGACGCGACGACGGCCCTCAACCGCGCCACCGAGCACCTGGCCGAGGTGCTGATGGACGCGGCGCTCAAGGGCGCCCTCGGCTCCCGGCGGGCGACGGAGATCCTCGGGGAGCGGTGATGTCGACGTACAAGGTCACGTTCCTGCCGCTGAACAAGACGATCGAGGTCGACGACGAGAAGTATCCGCTCGCCGATCATGGCAAGCCGGGCTCCTTGCTCGACATCGCGCTGGCGCACGGCATCGAGCTCGAGCACAACTGCGGCGGGTCCTGCGCCTGCACCACGTGTCATGTGGTGGTGAAGGAAGGCGAGGAGAACCTGTCCGAGATGGCCGAGGACGAGGAGGACCGCCTCGACACCGCCGAGGGCTTGACCATCCACTCGCGCCTCGGCTGCCAGGCCGTCGTGCGTGGCGACGTCGTGGTGGAGATCCCGAAGTGATGACGTGGCGCGACGCGGAGGACATCGGCATCGCGCTCAGCGAGAAGTTTCCGGAGACGGATCCGCTGACGGTGCGCTTCACCGATCTGCACCGCTACGTCACCGCGCTGCCGGAGTTCACGGACGATCCCAAGACCAGCAACGAGAAGCTGCTCGAGGCCATCCAGATGGCGTGGCTCGATGAGTATCGCAATCGCTGATCGGTTACCAGGTCACGACCTGATCGGCCTCGAACACGGCCTCCAGGAGCCGCTCGTACGACCACTCGCCGGGGACCCGGTGCACGGCGACCCCGGCGGGCAGGACCGGCGAGGCGGCGCCGGGCAGGAGCGCGACGCTGACGGCGTCGCCGGCCGCGAGCTGGCGCTCGATGGTGGCCCGCGCGAGCGTGGTGTCGCCTGCCTTGAGCACGTGGAGCGCGCGCGCCATCAGAAGGCGATGAACCGGCGCGACGCGCGCACGAGGTCGGCGATCTGCTCGCGCGTGACGGGCACGACGACGTGGCCCTCGGCGTTCCAGTCCGGGTCGGTGGGCACGGCGGGGGCCTCGACATGGAACGGCACGCCGAGCCGCTTGAGGTTGGCGCGGAACTTCGCGATGTCGTCGCCATCCACGAGATCGTCGGTGTCACCGTCGAGCAGGTGGACGGCCGGCCCCACGAGCACGAAGGTCACCTCGTTCTCGCCGGCCACGATGCCGATGCCGATGCGCATGCCCTCGAAGGCGCGGCCGGTCGCGCGCGGGTCCTGGGTGATGAGGACGAGGACCGGCTCGTCGGCCACGACCACCCGCTCAGTTGAGAGCGACGAAGCGCTCGGTCGCGTTGATCAGGTCGGTCAGCACCACGAGGCCGCAGTAGGTCACGCGGTCGGCGTGGTCGAGCGGAAGGCGGCGCTTCTGGCAGCCATACGCGCACACGAACAGCCTCGCGCCGCGGTCGGGCAGCGTGCGCACGCGCGGATCGTCGAGCGCACGCACGCCGTCGTCGATCAGGTAGAGATAGAGATCGGCGCCGCGCGCGAGCGCGGCCTCCGACAGACCAACCGCGGCGTCGAGATTCGTCGCGTGCTCGGGGCCGGTGGACAGCAGCATCCCGAATTTCTTCTTCGACAAATCCATCGCGGGCGCAGCGTAGCATCGGCGATGAGGGAGAGCAAGGAATGACCCGTCGTGTGTACCTCGATCACAACGCATCGACGCCCGTGCACCCCGAAGTGGTGGCGGAGATGCTGCCGTACTTCAGCGACGTCTACGGCAACCCGTCGAGCGTGCACGGCTTCGGCCGCGACGCGCGCGGGGCGGTGGACGCCGCCCGCGATCGCGTCGCCGCCTTCCTGCGCGTGCGGCCGGACGAGCTCGTGTTCACCTCGGGCGGGACGGAGTCCGACAACTTCGGCGTGAAGGGCCTGGCCCTCGCGCGCGGCCGCGGCCACGTCATCACCAGCAAGGTCGAGCACCACGCGGTGCTGCGCTCGGCCCAGTCCCTCGAGGCCCAGGGCTTCGCGGTCAGCTACCTGCCCGTCGACCAGTACGGCATGGTCGATCCCGATGACGTGCGGCGCGCGCTGCGGCCCGACACGATCGCCATCTCGATCATGCACGCCAACAGCGAGGTCGGCACGATCCAGCCGGTCCGCGCGATCGGCGCGCTGGCGCGCGAGGCGGGCGTGCCCTTCCACGTGGATGCCGTGCAGACCTTCGGCAAGGTCGAGATCGACGTGGACGCCATGAACATCGACGCCCTGTCCTTCTCCGGGCACAAGATCTACGGGCCCAAAGGCATCGCGGGCCTCTACATCCGCCGCGGCACCAAGATGGTCTCCATCCAGCACGGCGGCGAGCACGAGCGCCGGCGCCGGGCGGGCACCGAGAACGTGCCGGGCATCGTCGGGCTCGGCAAGGCCGTCGAGGTCCGCGCGCGCGACATGAAGACCGAGGCGGAGGCGGTGAGCGCCCTGCGCGATCGCATGTGGGAGGGCATCCGCGCCCGGGTGCCGGAGGTGCGGCTGAACGGGCATCCGACCGAGCGCCTGCCGGGCACCGCCAACATCTGCTACCGCAACGTCGAGTCGGAATCGATCGTCCTCGCCCTGGATCTCAAGGGCATCGCGGTCTCGGCGGGCTCGGCCTGCACCGCGGGCAGCGTCGAGCCCTCGCACGTGCTGGTCGCGATGGGCGTGCCGCTGGACTGGGCCATGGGCGCCGTGCGCTCCTCGCTCGGCCGCTCGACGACGGCCGAGGACGTGGACTACGTGGTCGCGTCGGTGACGGAGGCGGTTCGCCGGATCCGGCAGGCCATGCCCGTCGGAGCCGCATGAGGTACAGCCCGACGCTGGTCGACCACTTCCTCAACCCGCGGAATGCGGGCTTGATGCGGGAGGCCGACGGTTCGGGCAGCGACGAGTACGCGGGCTGCGGCGACCTCACGCGCTTCTACCTGCGGGTGCGTGAGGGGCATCTCGCGGAGGCGCGGTTTCAGGCCTACGGCTGCGGGCCGACGATCGCCGCGGCCAGCGTGGCGACGGAACTGGCGGCGGGGCGTGCGGTGGAAGACCTGGCAACCCTGAAAGCGCAGGAGATCGAGGACGCGCTCGACGGGCTTCCGGAGGATCGGAAGCACGCGGCCGAGGTGGCGGCGGGCGCGATGCGGGCGGCGGCGCTGGATGCGCTGCGCCGCCGGCATGGAAACAGGGAGGCGTGATGTTCGAACGGTTGCGGGACGACATCCAGACGGTGATGCAGCGAGACCCGGCGGCGCGCTCCACCCTGGAAGTGCTGCTCTGCTATCCGGGCGTGCACGCGCTGGCCTTCCACCGCGTCGCGCACCGGCTCTGGCACGCGGGCTGGACCACCAGCGCGCGGTGGGTGTCGCACGTCGGTC
>QHSB01000485.1 GCA_003220335.1 Candidatus Rokuibacteriota bacterium | reverse complement strand
CACGATGAAGGCCGCCAGCGCGATAAAATTCCCGATGTAGCCCATCCAGTCGTATCGAGCGCGTTCTTCATCGGTTGTGGCGCCCAGGAATCGAAACGCTGCATACGCGGCGCAAATCGTTCCGCCAAACACGATGTTGGCGATCAGCCGGTGGATGTTGATGGGCATCCACGTATAGTTGTTGATGGCCGCCCACACGCCGCCCTTGAGCGCGCCCGACTCATCGATCCCGGCCGGCGAGATCATGAAGGTGACCCAGGAGTTGGCGACCACGAGGATGGCGGTGCCGAAGAGGTTGCTGAGGATGCCGAGCCCGACGTGAATCCACTTGCGCGAGCCGGAGAGCCAGTCCCAGCCGTAGTACCAGAGGTAGACGGTGAAGGTCTCCGCGAAGAACAGCAGCGCGTAGATCCAGTACGTCGGGAAGAAGATCGAGGTCATGTACGTCCAGAACTTGGGGTAATAGCCGACGAACAGGAACAGGAGCAGGGCGCCGAGCAGCGCCGTCGTCGAAAACGCGGCGAAGGTCAGCTTCACCAGCTCGTGCGACAGCCAGTCGTAGCGCGCCTCCCCCGTCCGCCAGCCGATGGCCTCGATGATCACCGCGAAGATCGGAACGCCCAGGATGAACGCCGCGAAGTTCAGGTGCAGCTGGGCGACCGCCCACACGGCGAGGCGCGAGCCGAACACGGGAAACGCGCGGTACGCGGGATCCCTGGAAGCGGTCTGGGCCTCGACGGGGAGCGCGGCGAGGACGGTGAGCGCGACGCCGAGGAGGACGAGCAGCCAGACGCCACGCCGCGCAATCGTCACGATGGAGAAACCCTCTCGAAAGACGAGCTTGTTCCCGAAGTCACATGAGCGTCGAGGCTTGTTGTATGGCCAACTCCCTGGTGTGTCAAGCGAATTGTACCCTGCAAGAATTGACACACCCCATACCGCGGGCTAGCATGACGAGCGGGGAGCCCGATGAAGCCGCGGATGTCCCAGCGCATCCAGTTTTCCCTCGCCTACCTGCTCGTGGCGATCATCGTTCTGTCGTTCCTGCAGAGCTGGCTGCTGTCGCCGCGGACGATCGAGATCCCGATGTCGAAGTTTCTCGAGCTCCTCAAGGCCGACCAGATCGAGAAAGTGGCCGTCACCGAGCGCGAGATCCGCGGCGTCGCCAAGCCCGGCGCCCTGCCCGCGCCGCCGAGCGCCCCCGGCGACCGGCTCCGCAAGCTGCTCGGCAGCGAGGACGAGCCGCGGGTCTTCGTGACGACGCGCATTCCCCTGGTCGACGACCAGCAGCTCGTCAACGAGCTGCGGACGCACCACGTGGAGTTCGCGGGCCGCATCGAGACGACCTTCTGGAAGGATCTGCTCTTCGGCTGGGTCATCCCGCTCGCGGTCATGATCGCGATCTGGATGTTTCTCATGCGCCGGGTGGGCGGCGGGCCGACGCAGGCGCTGTCGTTCGGACGCAGCAAGCACAAGATCTTCGACCGCAAGGAGCTGAAGACGACGTTCGCCGACGTGGCCGGGGTGGACGAGGCGAAGGCGGAGCTGGTCGAGATCATCGACTTCCTCAAGAACCCGCGCAAGTATCAGCGCCTGGGCGGGCGGCTGCCCAAGGGCGTGTTGCTGGTGGGGCCGCCGGGCACGGGCAAGACGCTGCTGGCGCGCGCGGTCGCGGGTGAGGCCGACGTGCCCTTCTTCACGCTGTCCGGCTCGGAGTTCGTCGAGATGTTCGTGGGCGTGGGCGCCGCGCGCGTGCGCGACCTCTTCGAGCAGGCCAAGGACAAGGCGCCCTGCATCATCTTCATCGACGAGCTGGACGCCATCGGCAAGTCGCGCGCGGGCGCCACCGGCTTCGTCGGCGGCCACGACGAGCGCGAGCAGACGCTGAACCAGCTCCTCGCCGAGATGGACGGCTTCGACTCCTCCAAGGGCGTCATCATCATGGCCGCCACCAACCGCCCCGAGGTGCTCGACCAGGCGCTGCTCCGCCCCGGCCGCTTCGACCGTCAGGTCGTCGTCGACAAGCCCGACGTGCGCGGCCGCGAGGCGATTCTGCGACTGCACGCGCGGGCGGTGGTGCTGTCGCCCAACGTCGAGCTGGCGGTGATCGCCGCCCGCACGCCGGGCTTCGCCGGCGCCGACCTCGCCAACATCGTCAACGAGGCCGCGCTGCTGGCCGCGCGCAAGGAGAAGAACGCCGTCGAGATGGCGGACTTCGAGGAGGCGATCGATCGCGTGGTGGCCGGCCTCGAGAAGAAGAGCCGCGTGCTGTCCGAGAAGGAGCGCGACATCGTCGCCCACCACGAGATGGGGCACGCCTTCGTGGCCGACTCGGTGGCGCACGCCGATCCCGTCCACAAGGTGACGATCATCCCGCGCGGCATCGCGGCCCTCGGCATGACCTACCAGCTGCCGACGGAGGACCGGTTTCTCCTGACCCGCAGCGAGATCGAGGATCGCATCGCCGTGCTGCTCGGCGGGCGCGTGGCCGAGGAGCTGGTGTACGGCGAGGTCTCGACGGGCGCTCACAACGATCTCGAGCGCGCCACCGAGCTGGCGCGCCTCATGGTCACGAAGTACGGCATGTCCGAGCGGGTCGGCCTCGCCACCTACGGCGAGCGCACGCCGCTCTTTCTGAAAGCGAGCGGGTTCGGGGGCGAGCGCGATTTCAGCGAGGCCACGGCGCGCACCATCGACGAAGAAGTGCGCGCCATCCTCGATCGCACCCATGACCGGGTCCGCGGGCTCCTGACAACGAAGAAATCGGCGCTGGTCGCCGCCGCAGGCGAGCTCAAGCGCGTGGAGACGCTCGAAGGCGAGCCTCTGCGTCGCCTGCTCAACGGCGAGGCCGCCGCGACGAAGGCCTGAAGGAGGCACGAACCCATGGTGCAGCTCAAGCGAACCTATTTCGTCGCGGCGCTCGCCGTGATGCTGGTGGCCGGCGTGACGCTCGGGGCGGTGGCCGGCGGCCGCACGGACCGCCCGTCGCCCCCGGCGGCGGCCCCCACGGCGCCCGTGCTACCGGTGCAGATGCCGCTGAACACCGGCAGCTTCGCCGGCGTGGCCGAGATCATCAAGCCGGCCGTCATCAACATCAACACCGTCTCCAAGGGCGGCGGCCTCGGCTCGGGCGGCCGCACGCCGTTCGAGGAGTTCTTCGGCGAGGACTTCTTTCGCCGCTTCTTCGGCGACGCGCCCGAGCGCATCCCGCAGCGCAGCCTCGGCTCGGGGGTGATCGTGGACGCCACCGGGATCGCGCTGACCAACTCGCACGTCGTCGAGAAGGCGACGGAGATCGAGGTCATCACCCTCGACGGCGGCAAGCACAAGGCGAAGGTCGTCGGCCTGGACAAAAAGACCGACCTCGCGGTGCTCAAGCTCGACGACGGCAAGGGCCAGTTCAAGTACGCCCGCCTCGGCGACTCCGACAAGATGCAGGTCGGCGACTGGGTCATCGCCGTCGGCTCGCCCTTCGGCCTGCAGGCCACGGTGACGGCGGGCATCGTGAGCGCCAAGGCCCGCAACATCGGCCAGGGCCCGTTCGACGACTTCATCCAGACCGACGCCGCCATCAACCCCGGCAACTCCGGCGGCCCGCTCGTGAACATGCAGGGCGAGGTCATCGGCATCAACACCGCGATCGTCGCCGGCGGCTCCGGCATCGGCTTCGCCATCCCGTCGAACATGGCGCGGAAGATTTACAGCGAGATCAACAGCAAGGGGCGCGTCACGCGCGGCTGGCTCGGCGTGTCGATCCAACCCCTCACCCAGGAGCTGGCGCGCTCGTTCAACGCCAAGGACACGAAGGGCGTGCTGATCTCCGACGTCGTCCCCGACAGCCCGGCCGCCAAGGCCGGCCTCAAGTCCGGCGACATCCTGATCGAGTTCGACGGCAAGAAGGTCGAGGCGCCCGCCGACCTGCAGCGTACGGTCGGCCTGGCCCAGCCCGGCCAAGACGCGAAGATGAAGGTCTGGCGGGACCAGGGCGAGAAGACGGTGGACGTGAAGATCGGCGAAGCCCCCGACGAGAAGGAAGCCAAGCAGCCGCCGAGCGGCCGCGCGACGCCCAGCACGCTCGGGCTCGAGGTACGACCGCTGACGCCAGATATCGCGCGCCAGCTGAATCTCAAGACCTCGGAGGGCGTGATCGTCGCGCGCGTGGACGAGGGCAGCGCCGCCGGCGAGGCGGGCGTGCAGCGTGGCGACGTCATCCGCGAGATCAACCGTCAGAAGGTGCGCTCGATGGCCGATTACGAGCGCCTGACCAAGGACGTGAAGGAGGGCGACCGCCTGACCGTGCTCCTGCAGCGCGGGCAGATGTCGCTCTACGTCGCCTTCACCGCCACCGCGCGCGGCTGATCTCCGGATCCCAAGGGAAGGGGTCCTGCCGCCGGGACCCTTTTCCGTTTTATAGTCCTTGAGTGGCGAAGACTCAATTGACCTGCTACACTTCCTGTAGGATTTTGGGGATGCCCGTCGAATTCAAGGACTACTATCGGATCCTGGGCGTCGACCGGGGCGCGGACGACAAGACCATCAAGTCCGCGTATCGGAAGCTCGCCCGCAAGTACCATCCCGACGTCAACAAAGGCCAGGACGCTCGCTTCAAGGAGATCGCCGAGGCGTACGAAGTCCTGTCCGATCCCGAGAAGCGCCGACGCTACGACACGCTCGGTCCCGACTGGCAGCGCCACGCTCAGCAGGGCGCGCCTACGGGCCCCGGCGGATTTCAGGTCGAATACGGCGAGGGCGGCGACTTCTCGGAGTTCTTCCGAGGACGTGCAGGCGGGCGTCGAGATCACGCTGGAGGAGGCGTTCAGCGGAACGCGCAAGTCGTTTGCGCTCGAGCTCGACGAGCCGTGCGCCACGTGCCAGGGGAGCGGCAACGTCGGCGGCCAGCCGTGCGCGACCTGCCACGGTACGGGCTGGCAGCGCGCGCGCCGCGAGGTCGACGTGCGGATTCCCGCCGGTGTGCGCACGGGGCAGAAAGTGCGCGTGTCCGGTGAGGGCGGCGGCGGCACGGGCGGCCGCGGCGACCTCTACCTGGTCGTCTCCGTCGCCCCGCACACGCAGTTCGAGCGCAAGGGCGACGACGTGCAGCTCACGCTGCCGATCACGGCGCCCGAGGCGGCGCTGGGCGCGACGATCGAGGTGCCGACACTGCGGGGCAAGGTATCGATGAAGATTCCGCCCGCGACGTCGAGCGGGCGCACGTTCCGGCTGCCCGGCTACGGGATGCCGCGGCTCAAGGGCGGCGGCGCCGGCGACGAGCTGGTCACCGTGCGGATCATGATGCCGGCCGAGCTGACCGCGGCCGAGAAAGAGCTGTACGAGCGCCTGCGGGCGCTCCGGACCGATTCACCACGCGGGTATGCGCACGGATAAGACGGCCCGCAATGATTCGCCGACCGTCGGGCACCGGAGCCCTGCGCAGGTGCCCCGACGGTGAATAAGAAGACGGCCCGCAATGATGCGCCGACCGTCGGGCACCGGAGCCCTGCGCAGGTGCCCCGACGGTAAATAGGAAAGACGACGATGAGACTGGACAAGCTGACGGTCAAGGCACAGGAAGCGCTGCAGGCGGCGCAGTCGCTCGCCGGCGAGCGGGGACACCAGGCGGTGGAGCCGGAGCACCTGCTCCACGCGCTGATCGCCCAGAAGGACGGCGTGGTCGCGCCGATTCTCGGCAAGCTCGGCGTGCGCGCGGAGACGCTCACCTCGCAGCTCGACGCGGCGATCGAGAAGATGCCGCAGGTGCGCGGCGGCAGCGGCCAGTACATCGGCGAGCGGCTGCGCGTGACGCTCGATCGCGCTCAGAAGCAGGCCGAGTCGATGAAGGACGAATACGTCTCGACCGAGCACCTGCTGGTGGCCGTCGCGCAGGACCAGGACGGCGCGGCCGGCCGGGCGCTGGCCCACGCCGGCGTGACCCTGGACGCCATCTTGAAGGCGCTCGTGGACGTGCGCGGCAGCCAGCGTGTGACCGATCAGAATCCGGAGGACAAGTACCAGGCCCTGCAGCGCTACTCCCGCGACCTGACCGACGCCGCGCGCCGGGGCAAGCTCGACCCCGTCATCGGCCGCGACGAGGAGATCCGACGCGTCATCCAGGTGCTCTCCCGGCGCACCAAGAACAACCCCGTGCTGATCGGCGAGCCCGGCGTCGGCAAGACCGCCATCGTGGAGGGGCTGGCGCAGCGCATCGTGGCCGGTGACGTGCCCGAGGGTCTGAAGGACAAGCGCCTCGTCGCGCTGGACATCGGCGCCATGGTCGCCGGCTCGAAGTACCGGGGCGAGTTCGAGGACCGGCTCAAGGCCGTCCTCAAGGAGATCACCGAGTCGGCCGGCCAGATCATCTGCTTCATCGACGAGCTGCACACGTTGGTGGGCGCGGGCGCCGCCGAGGGCGCCGTCGACGCCGCCAACATGCTCAAGCCCGCGCTCGCGCGCGGCGAGCTGCGCTGCGTCGGCGCCACCACGCTCGACGAATATCGCAAGCACGTCGAGAAGGATCCTGCCCTCGAGCGGCGCTTCCAGCCCGTGATGGTGCGCGAGCCGAGCGTCGAGGACACCATCGCCATCCTGCGCGGTCTCAAGGACAAGTACGAGGTGCACCACAAGGTCAAGATCAAGGACGCCGCCCTGGTGGCGGCGGCCGTGCTGTCGCACCGCTACATCGCCGACCGCTTCCTGCCCGACAAGGCCATCGACCTGATCGACGAGGCGGCCGCGCGCCTGCGCATGCAGATCGACTCGATGCCGCAGGAGATCGACGAGATCACGCGCCGGATCATGCAGCTCGAGATCGAGCGCGTGTCGGTGGCGCGCGATTCGGACGATCCTGGCGCCCGCGAGCGCCTCGGCAAGATCGACGCCGAGCTGGCCACGCTCAAGGAGCAGGCCGACGTCCTGAAGGCGCAGTGGCAGGCGGAAAAGCAGGGCATCAGCGGCATGAGCGGCGTGAAGGAGCAGATCGAAGCGGCGCGCCAGGCGATGGTCGACGCCGAGCGGCGCGGCGACTTGAACAAGGCGGCCGAGCTTCGGTTCGGCACCCTGCCCGCGCTCGAGAAGAAGCTCGTCGAGATGGAGAAGGGCCTCGCCGATCAGCAGAAGCGCGGCCGCATGCTGCGCGAGGAAGTCGACGAGGAGGACATCGCCCAGACGGTGGCCAAGTGGACCGGCATTCCCGTCACCCGCCTGCTCGAGGGCGAGGTGCAGAAGCTGGTGAAGATGGAGGAGCGCCTGCGCGCCCGCGTGGTCGGCCAGGACGAGGCGATCCGCGCGGTGGCCAACGCCGTGCGCCGCGGCCGCGCCGGGCTCAGCGACCCGAACAAGCCGATCGGCTCGTTCCTGTTCCTCGGCCCCACCGGCGTCGGCAAGACGGAGCTGGCGCGCGCGCTGGCCGAGTTCATGTTCGACGACGAGCGGGCGATGATCCGCATCGACATGTCGGAGTACATGGAGAAGCACACGGTGGCGCGCCTCATCGGTGCCCCGCCCGGCTACGTCGGCTTCGACGAAGGCGGCCAGCTCACGGAGGCCGTGCGTCGTCGGCCGTACGCGGTCATCCTCTTCGACGAGATCGAGAAGGCGCACGCCGACGTCTTCAACGTGCTGCTGCAGGTGCTCGACGACGGACGGCTCACCGACGGCCAGGGCCGCACGGTGGACTTCCGCAACACGGTCGTGATCATGACGTCGAATCTCGGCAGCCACATCTTCCGGGAGTACGAGAAGCCGGAGAAGGTGCGGCCGCTGATCATGCAGGAGCTGCGCAACACGCTGCGGCCGGAGTTCCTGAACCGGATCGACGAGATCGTGATCTTCACGCCGCTCGGCCGGGAGGAGATCGAGCGCATCGTGGACATCCAGCTCGAGCACCTGCGCCGACGGCTCGCCGCCAGGCGCATCGCCCTCGAGGTCACCGACGCGGCGAAGAAGGTCCTCGCCACCGAGGGCTACGACCCGACGTTCGGGGCGCGGCCGCTCAAGCGGACGATCCAGCGGCTGATCCAGGACCCCCTCGCGCTGCGGATTCTCGAGCACGAGTTCACCGAGGGTGACGTGGTCACCGTGGATGCGCTCGGGCCCGAGCTCGTGTTCCGCCGCACGGCGGCCGCGGAGGTCGGCGAGTAGAAGAGTCGGCCGGTCTTACCGGGCCAATCGGCCGTCGCGCGGCGGCAGCTTGGCTCGCTGAATCGCTGCGGCCCCATGCCATCATCTGAAGGCCATGACGTCGGCGCGCCGCCTACACCCCGCCTGGATCGTCCTCGCCGCCCTCACGTTCTGCATGCTCGCCTCCACGGGCGTCCGATCCGTCTTCGGCGTGTACATCAAGCCGATGGAAGTGGAGATGCATTGGAGCCGTGGCGCGCTCTCGACGGCCGCCGCCGTCGGGCTGTTGTTGCTCGGCGCCGCCGGGCCGTTCGCCGGGCGGCTCGCCGACCGCTGGGGCCCCGCGCGCGTCATCGTGCTGGCGCTCATGCTGCTCGGCGTGGGCTCCATCGCGTCGGCGTTCGTCACCCAGCTCTGGCAGCTCTTCGTCACCGCCGGCGTGCTCATGGCCGTCGGCGCCGGCGGCGCCGCGCTCAGCACGGGCTCGGCCATCGTCGCGCGCTGGTTCGAAAAGCACCGCGGCATCGCCATTGGGCTGGCCGCGGGCGGCATGTCCGCAGGCCAGCTCGTGTTCGTTCCGCTCGCGGCCAAGATCACGTACACGTACGGCTGGCGCTGGTCGTTCCTGTGGCTCGGCGTGGGCCTGCTGCTGCTGGTCGTGCCCGTCGGCATGTGGCTCCTGCGCAGCACGCCCGAGGAGCGCGGCCTGCGCCCACTGGGCGCCACCGGCCCCAAGCAGACCGCGGCGGACATCGTCGCGGCGCAGAAGGCCGGGCGCGTGTCGGTGACCGAGGCCGCCCATACGCTGCCGTTCTGGCTGCTCATGGGCTCGTTCTTCGTCTGCGGCTACACCAGCAACGGCATGGTGCTCACGCACTTCATGCCGCACGCGCTCGAGCACAATTTCACCGCGATGCAGGCCTCGACCGCCCTCGGCGTGATGGGCGCGATGAACATGATCGGCACGCTGGGCTCGGGCTGGCTGTGCGACCGCTTCGGCCGCCGCGGCCCGCTCGCGATCTACTACTTCGTGCGCGGGCTCTCGCTGGTCTTCCTGCTCTACGTGTGGGACGTGCCCTCGCTGCATCTGTGGGCGGCGCTCTTCGGCCTGAACTATATCTCCACGGTGCCGCCGACGACGACGCTGACCGCGAACATCTACGGCCGCTTTTCGGTGGGCGAGCTCTCGGGCTGGATCTTCTTCGCGCACCAGGTGGGTTCGGCGCTGGGCGCCGCGGGCGCCGGCTGGATCTTCGAGTGGACCGGCTCCTACTCGAGCGCCTTCGTCTCTGCGGCGGTCATGGCGTTCCTCGCGGCCGGCATGGCCCTGATGATCCGCGAGGAGCCCGTGCGCATCCGGCCGCTCACGCCGGCGCCCGCGACGACGTAGGAAATGGGGGGCCCCGAAATGGCCCCCCAAGCCCCAACGTTCGGAGCGCCCCGGCACAGCCGGGTCGCTCCTCTAAACCCCTCGATACTCCGACAGCTCCTAGCGCCGACTAGCGCGCGATCGCGTGCGCGCCGCGGCGCGGATCGGCGCCGGTCCAGCGCGCCCCGTCCGCCGCGATGCGTACGGCGCAGACGGCGCCCGCGCGCCACTCCCACTCCGGCCACTCGCTGACGTCGTGGCCGCGCGCGGTCAGCGCGTCGCGCGTCTCCTTCGGGACCCGGCGCTCGACCTCCAGCTTGCCGGGCGCGAAGGCGTGCGGCCAGAACGAGTCGGGGAACGAGCGCGACGCCACGCGCGGCGCCTCGATCGCCTGCTGCAGCGGCATGTCGAAGACGACGTGGTTCAGCATCACCTGCAGCATCGCCTGCTGCTGCACGTCGCCGCCCGGCGTGCCGAACGGCATGACCAGCTTGCCGTCACGCAGCAGCATCGCGGGCGCCGGCGTCAGGCGCGGGCGCTTGCCGGGCGCGACGACGCTCTTGTGGGCGGGGTCGAGCCAGCCCTGCGACCCGCGCCCCGACACCACGCAGCCGACGCCACCCACGACGGGGGCGTCCACGTTGGGGTCGCTCGGCGTGGCGGAGAAGCCGTTGCCCTCGGCGTCGACGACGGCGACGTAGGAGGTGTCGAGCGACTCGCCGGAGCCGCCCGCGATGGCGGCCGCACCGCGGCGCTCGCCCGTCGGCGGCATCTCGCGCCAGGCTCGGTCGCGGATGAGCGCGCGCCGCTCGGCGGCGTACGCCTTCGACAGCAGGCGCTCGGCGGGCACGTCGACGAAATGCGGGTCGCCGTAGTAGGCCTCGCGGTCGGCGAACGCGACCTTCACCGTTTCCGCGAGCAGGTGCAGGTACGCGGGCGAGTTGTGGCCGAGCGCGGCGACGTCGGTGCCCTCGATGAGATTGAGCATCTGCAGCAGCACCGGGCCCTGGCACCAGAAGCCGCACACGCCGACCTGCCACGAACCGTACGTGCCGACGATCGCGCGCTCGACCTCGACCTCGAAGTCCGCCAGGTCGTCGAGCGTCATGGGTCCCTTCTCGACGCGATGGTACTCGGCGATGCGCTTGGCAGTCTCGCCGCGATAGAACTCGTCGCGCGCGGCGCGCACGCCGGCGGCGCGGCTGCCGCCGGCCTTGGCCTCCGCGCGCGCCATCCGCGCGAGCGTCTCCGCCAGCTCGGCCTGCACCAGCCGCTCGCCCATCCGGAACGGCCGGCCGTTGTTCAGGTAGAGCGCGGCGGACGTCGCCCAGCGGCGGTACTTGTCGGCGTTGGCCGTCATCTGGTACGCGGAGAAGCTCGACAGCGGGAACCCGCGCCCCGCGTGCTCCGTGGCCGCCGTGGCGACCTCGGCGAACGACATCGTCCCCCAGCGTTCGAGCGCCATGCACCACGCGGCAGGCGCCGCGGGTACGACGGTGCGCGGCAGGCCGGGCGGGATCTGGTTGCCGAGCCCGCGGAAGTACTCCAGCGTCGAGGCGCGCGGGTACGGCCCCACCCCCGACACCTGGAACGTCTCGGCCGTGCGCGCGATGTGCACGAGGATCGGGGCCACCCCGGCGACGCTGACCATGTCGGGATGGACCACGCCCAGGCAGAGTCCCGCCGCGACGCCCGCGTCGATCGCGTTGCCCCCGGCGCCCAGCACGTGCGCCGCCGCCTCGGCGGCGAGCGCGTGGCCCGCGGCCACCCCCCAGCGGGAGCCGATGGCCTGGACGGTGGAGGTCGGACGGTACGCGGGCGCGCTCTGCTGGGACGAGACCGAATCGAGGCTCATGGCCGAGATCATACCTCCGTTGCCGGCATGCTACGCTCGCTTCGTGCCCGCACCCCTGATCGGCGTCTCGACGTCCGTCACCGTCGACGAGTACCCGGAGCGGGCCTATGTCAATGCCGCGTACCTGCGCGCCGTCGAGCAGGCGGGCGGCGTCCCCGTGTTGCTGGCGCCGCAGCTCTCGGCGGCCGCCCGCGAGGCGCTGTGGGCGCGGCTCGACGGGCTCGTGCTGACCGGCGGCGGCGACGTCGAGCCGGCGCGCTTCGGCGAGGCCGCGCATTCCAAGACCGCGCTCGTCTCGGCCGACCGGGACGCCCTCGAGCTGGAGCTCGTCGACCGGGCGCTGCGCGACGACGTGCCGGTGTTCGCGATCTGCCGTGGGCTGCAGGTGCTGAACGTCGCCCTCGGCGGCACCCTGCACCAGCACGTGCCGGACGTGTTCGGCGACAAGGTCCAGCACAGCCAGCCGGACCGGCGCCACGTGGCCACGCACGACGTGAAGCTCCAGACGGAGGGCACGCGGCTCGGCGCGATCGTCGGGACCTCCGAGCTGCGGGTGAACAGCTTCCATCACCAGGCCGTCGCCCGGCTGGGGCGCGACCTGAAGGAAGTTGGTTGGGCGCCCGACAACGTGATCGAAGCGCTCGAGCACGCCGACCGCCGGCGCTTCGTCGTCGCCGTGCAGTGGCATCCGGAGGACCTCGTCGGCCACGACGCGGCCGCGCGAGCACTTTTTACCGCCGTCGTCGACGCCGCGCGCGCACGCGGGAGAAACTGACCGCCTCCCCGGAGAAATGCCTGGGCGCTTCTCGGAGGGCCGCGAGAGCGCTCACAAGGGCGCGTAGTTAGCGAGCATCAGGTCTGGCAGCGACGTTGCTCTTGACCGGTGCGTGCATCGTCCAATTGCCGGCTGGCAGCTTCCGTATCTGAGAGTCGCGCTCATCCTGCGACACCTTCACCACAAGTCGCACGAGGGCCTCGAGACCTACCTCGTCCGGCGCGAGATCGCGAACGTCGAGCGCGTGCGCGGCGAGCTCCACCGCGCGGGATGGTTCAATTGAGCCGCCTCGGTCCGGCCCTGGCGCTCGCCGCCGTCACCGTGCTCCTGCTCGGTGGCGGCACCCCGCGCGTGGCCCCGAGCACGGCCGCCGCCGGCGTGGCTGGCACCGCGGCCGGCGTGCAGGTGATCGGTGGCCCGCGCACGGAGGACATCGAGCGCATCGTGGACATCCTCACGCAGGACCTGGGGCTGCCGCTGCCGGCGGGCACCCGCGTCCACGTCTACACCACCCGCGAGGCGTTCCGTCGCGGGCTGGTGAAGGACGCGGCCATGGGCGAGGAGGGCGCGGACGAGC
>QHSB01000484.1 GCA_003220335.1 Candidatus Rokuibacteriota bacterium | reverse complement strand
GCGCTTCTGCTGCTCCACCTGCTCCGGCGCGAGCTTGATGTACATCACGGTGGCGTCGGCCACCGTGTCCACCGGCTTCTGCTTGATCGTGAGCACGCCGTGCACCTTGGCCGGCGTCTCCTTGCCCGGCTGCAGCGGCCCCGTGATCTCCACCCTCTGGACGTCGAAGGTGACCCAGCGATTGCCCTCGACCTCGGTGTCGAGGTAGTTCTTACCGCGCATGTCGGCGTCGCGCTTCTCGATGCCGGTGCTCACGCGGCTCATGTCGACCTTCACGGTACCCTTCGCGTCCTGGGGCTTGGCGGGATCGAGGGCGAGCGTGCCCTGGATGCCCTCGAGCGCGGAGGTCCCGACGAAGGTCTCGAGCGGCGCGTCGCTGCGGAAGCTGGCCTGCGAATAGTTGGTCAGCAGCTTGAAGCTCATCGGCTCCGCCGCCGCCGCGAGCGGCGCGGCCGTCAGCAGTGCGAGAGTGATCGCGAGCGTTCGAGTCACGCGCATCTCCTTCCTCTAACGCTGTGGCTGCGGTGGCGGCGGCACCCGGAACGGCGTGTGGCACGTGCCGCACGCCTGCCGGCCGAACGTCTGCACGACGGCCTGCGTGGCGGTGGCGTCGCCGGTCTTGGCGGTGTCACGCAGCTTCTCGGACTGGATCTTGAGGTTCCGCGCCGCCGCCTCGAAGTCCGGCCACTTCTGCCAGATCTCGGGCTTGGCCGCCGTCTTGGGCGGACCCACCGAGCCCTCGGGGAACAGCGCGGGGATCCGGTCGGAGGTGTCGACGAGCTTCTGCGCCTCCGGCACCACGCCGGCGACGTCGCCGGCCTTCGTCTTGTCCTGGATGTTCTTCCAGGCCTCGCCCTGCGCCTTCATCAGCTTCTGCCGCGCGGCGATCGCCTCCTCCGGCTTCATCCTCCGCATCGAGGCGCAGCCCGCCGCCACCACCGGGATCAGCACCGCTGCCGTCAGTATCCACGTGCGTCGGTTCATCTCGCCTCCTCCGTATGCGGGAACAGCGACCCCGCGTGTTGACTGTCCTGCCGCTACTTCGTGATGACCACCTTGTTCCGGACCGGCGGAATCGTCTTCAGATACTGTGCGATGGCGACGCGGTCGGCCTTCGTCAGGTCCTTGTAACCGGCCAGCGTGCCATCGATGACCTCGCCCATCAGGCCGCCGGCCACGTCGCCGTCGGGCTTGTTGCCGGTGCCGAGGTAGTCCGCGATCTCCTCGACCGTCCACTTGCCGATGCCCGTGTCCGGATCCGGCGTGATGTTCGGCATCGCCTGATCCTCGGGGCCCTTCGGGTTCCCCCCGAGGAACCGGCTGTTGTCGGTGGCCATCGTCATCGTGCGCGGCGTGTGGCACTCACCGCAGTGGGCGACCGCACGCACGAGGTACTCGCCGCGCGGCACGCCCGCGCTCGGCGCCGACGCCGGCGGCGTCTCGCGCGGCGCGAACGCCGCCAACCACGCCGGCAGGAACACCGACTCGAAGAGCGGCACCGTGATGCGCTTGGGCTGCTTCGCGCGCGTCACCGGCGGCACGCTCCTCAAGAACACCACCAGCGCCTTGAGGTCCTCGGCCGCCATCCCGTTGAAGACGGGATACGGATGCACGGGCAGCAGCCGGTCGCCGTTGGGCCGACGGCCGAGCCGCGTGGCCGTGATGATCTGTTCGTCCGTCCAGGCGCCGATGCCCGTCTCGCGATCCGGCGTGATGTTGCTCGAGTACACCGTGCCGAAGGGCCCATCGTAGCGGCGCCCGCCCGCGTTGGCCGGCTGTGCCTTCGCGGTGTGGCAGCCGCAACCGCCGGTGGCGCCGAACACGTAGCGTCCGCGCGCGATCTCCTGCTGGCTCGCCTGCGCCGAGGCGGCGTCGCGGTGGAGCCCGAGCAGCGCCAGAGCGACGGCACAGACGAACAGGGTGACGCGCACGCGGCCGGGGCTCACCGGCCTACCAACCCCCTAGCCGGTCCGCTGGTTCCCGGCGGCGGGCGAGGCGGTCGCGAGGCGACTCTCCATGACCAGCGCGTCCTCGCCGGTGTCGTAGTAATACCCGCGGCGACGGCCGGTCACACGGAAGTTGAACGATTCGTACAGCGCGATCGCCGGGTAGTTGCTCGGGCGCACCTCGAGAACGACCATGCGGACGTCACGGGCGCGCGCCTCCGCGAGGAGACCGGCGAGCAGGTCGCGGGCGATGCCGCGGCGGCGGTGCGCGGGGTGAATCGCGATGTTCGTGACGTGGACCTCGTCGGCGATCTCCCAGACGCAGACGTAGCCGACGATCGTCCCGCCATCCCGAACGACGTGGCAGCGCGCCACGCGGTTCTGCTCGATCTCATAGAGGAAGGCGCCGCGCGACCAGGGCATGGTGAACGAGGCCCGCTCGATCGCCAGGACCTCGTCGAGGTCCCCGGCGCGCATCAGATCAACGGAGCGTGGCTGCACGACGCCGGAGCTCCGCCTGGGAGGGTCGCAGATAGAGTGGCGCCAGCTCGGCGGCGCCGACGCTGTCGCCGAGTCGAAGCCGCTCGCGTCCCAGCACGGCCACGCACGCCGGCGAGGGCACGCGGCGCGGGGCCGGCAGGTGGCGCGCGTGCGGCGAGTCCACGCCGGCGGCGCCGTCTCCCACCAGCAGGGTCGGCTCGCCGAGACGCGCGGCCAGCTCCCCGGGCGACAGCGCGAGGTAGTCCCATTCGCGACGCAGCCCGTCGCCGTCGCGGCGATAGCGCGAGGCGTACACCTCGCCACGCCGCGCCTGCAGCACGGGGCACACGGGCAGCGCCGCCCATGGCACCGCGGCCGCCATGGCGTCGAGCGTGGGCACGGCGGCGATCGGCAGCTCCAGGGCCAGGGCCAGGCCCTTGGCCGTGCTCACGCCGATACGCAACCCGGTGAACGAGCCCGGCCCGATGGAGACCGCGACCCCCTCCAGATCGCGTGGCGCCCAACGCGCGTCGGCCAGCACGCGGTCCACCGCCGCGAGGAGACGCTCGGAGTGGGTGACGCTGACGTCGAGGACATACTCGGCGACGAGCCGCTCACCGTCCACGAGCGCCACGCCGCCGGCCAGCGTGGAGGTCTCGAGGCCCAGCACGCGCATAGCCGGCAGTCTAGCACGCGCTCTCAAACGCCTCGCGGACCCGTGCGATAATGGCGGCCGGGAGGACGCGATGAGCGCCGCGCCGAAGAAGGATCCCGCCGCCGTCGAGGCCGAGGTTCGCGAGAAGATTCATCTCGAGATCCTCAAGCGCACCGGCGCGTATCACGCCAACGATCACGTCCTGCTTCCCTCCGGTCAGCACACCAGCGAGTACATCGAGAAGACATTGGTGACGACGGAACCGTCGTTCACCGAGGGGCTCGGCGCGGTGATCGCGAAACACTTCGCTCAGTGGCCGGTGGACGTCGTCCTTTCAACAGGACCGGGAGCGCTGATTCTGTCGCACTGCGTGGCGCGCGCGCATCCGTCGCGTCCCGTCGTCGTGTACGGCACCAAGGGACTCGCGGGGGGCAAGCGACGGGTCAGCCTGCCGGTCGAGTTCCATCGCCTCCTCCGACCCGGGACGAAGGTGCTCCTGGTCGAGGACCTCGTCTCGAGCGGCAGCACCCTGAACCTCCTCATCGAGCTGGTCGAGCAGCTCGGTGCCCACATCGTCGGCGTCGGATGCCTCTGGCGGCGGACGTCGGTGGACCTCGGGGACCGCCCGGTGTTCAGCCTCGTAAGCAGGGATTTCCCCACTTACAGCCCAGAGGAGTGCCCCCTCTGCCGCAAGGGTGTACCGCTCAATGAAGAGTTCGTGAGGCGTCGGACCCACCGAAAGGCTTCCGCCGTGCAGGAGCCTCGCGCCTCCTGACCCCCGGCACGGGGCTTGCTGCAGGGACACCTGAACCCGGCTCGGGAGCGCGGGTTCAGGAGGCCACCCCCCATGAAGCCCCTTTTCGCCCTGACGTTTGCCCTCACGCTCGCCGTGTCGGCGCCCGCCTTTGCCGAGCCGATCGCGGTGAAGTTCACCGAGGGCGTCTCGCACGCCTTTCCCGTTCTGCGCTCGGTCGGCGGCGAGAAGCTCGCCCAGGGCGAGCTGATCCAGATCCCACGCGGCGACCTCGTCGAGAATCGCCTGACCTTCAGGTTCCGCGACGGATCGGTCTACGACGAGCGGGTGGTCTTCTCGCAGAAGGACGCGTTCTCGCTGATGTCGTACCAGATCACACAGCGGGGTCCCTCGTTCCCCGAGTCGATCGACGCGAAGGTCGATCGCGAAACCGGCCGCTACGAGGTCCGTTACAAGGGCGACGAGGAGGCAACGGAAGAAATCCTGAAGGGCAAGATCGAGCTCCCGGGGGATGTCTACAACGGTCTGCTGGGCATGCTCATGAAAAATATGCCGGCAGGAACTGCCACAACCGTGCAGATCATCGCGTTCACTCCGAAGCCGCGCCTCGTGAAGATGTTGCTCACGCCGGCCGGAAATGACACGGTCATGATGGGCGAAGCGGCGGTGCCGGCGACCCGGTTCCTCATCAAGCCGCAGCTCGGCTTGTTCGCCTCGCTGCTGGTGACCGACCTGCCGGACGTGAAGATCTGGATCCTCGGCGGCGAGGCTCCGGCCTTCCTGAAGTTCGAGGGCCCGCTATTCTTCCTGGGACCGATCTGGAGGATCGACTGGTCCTAGGCTAAAAACTGACCACCCGACCGGTCAAAAAATAAGCGCCCCGGGGACCCCTCAGACTCCCCGACCTTCGGAGTGTCCCGGCGAAGCCGGGCCGCTCCTCTACCTCACGCGGCTTCCCAGAGCCCTTCGGCGACGCCCGCCGATTTGTAGGCGGTACGGATCGCGTCCAGGTTGCGGGTCACGAGCAGGCCGATCTTCGCGTAGGGCTCGAACACCGGCCCCTGACCGTCGACCAGCGGAAAGGCGACCTTCGGCAGCCGCTCCCACTGGGCCTGCAGCCCCTCGGTCACCGCGGCCAGCCTCGCGTAGACGTCCTCGCGCCCCTGCTCGGCGCGCTTGACGATGGGCGTGATCATGCAGTCCACCGTCTGCCGCGCGGCGGCGGTGGCGTTCTCCATCGCCGCCGAGGCATTCTCCATGGCCGCCTCCGCCAGGGGCACCACCGTCACGCCGAGCTCGCCGAGGAAGCGCTGTAGCAGCTGGCCGATCTTCTCCTGGAGGAGCAGCGCGGGCACGCCGACGGTGCGGACGAGGCCGAGGTCGCCGGCGCCGGCGCTCTCGCCGTAGAGCTGGCCGCGAAGCCACTCCACGTACTCCTTGTTCTCGTCGTCCTTCCACCACTCGCGCAGCATCTTCTTGCCCCAGTACCGGATGGTGGCGTAGTAGACGTCGCGCTTGGCGAGCTTCTGGAAGATGCCGCCCCAGGAGTAGAACTTCTCCATCGCCTTGATGGCGCCCGTCTGCAGCTCGTAGGGGCTCATGCGCCGCGGCTGGTGCACGCAGTGGTGGCCGTCGTAGAACGACCAGTTCTTGTTGATCACGTACTTGTCACCCTTGGCGTAGAGCGTGTCCCAGTCGGGCGAGCCGGGAATGGGTGTCAGGATCATGAACTGGATCGAGTCGATGTCGTGCTTGCGTGCGAACGTCGCGGTGGCATCCAGCGTCTCGAGATCGTCCTCGTCCGAGCCGACGACGAACATGCCGTGGATGCGGATCTTGTGCGCGTGGAAGCGCTCGATCGAGCGCTCGATCTTCGCGAGGTCCTGCTTCTTCTGGAAGAGCTTGAGGGTGCGCGGGTTGATCGACTCGAAGCCGACGTAGACGTTGAAGCAGTTCGAGTCGCGCATCATCTGGAGCAGCTCAGGATCGTCCACCGTCTCCGTGCGCACCTGCGCGCCCCACTGCGGCGTGAGGTCGCGCGAGATCATGCCGCGCAGCAGCTCCTTGCAGCGCTTCTTGTTCGCGGTGAAGATGTCGTCCGCGAAAAAGGTGTACATGTTGCCCTTGTGGCTCTGGAGCTCCTGCAGCACGCGGTCGATCGAGTGGGTGCGAAAGGCGTGGCCGTACATGCCGGGCACCGAGCAGAACGTGCACGAGAACGGGCAGCCGCGCGAGGTGGCCACCGAGATGACGCCGCCCGGCTTCCAGCCCTCGATCAGGTGGTAGTCGGGGATCGGATTGACGTCGAGGTTCGGGATCTTCGGCCGCTCGGCGTTGTTGGCGAGGGCGCCATCGGAGGTGCGGTAGGTCAGATTCTGGATCCGGTCGAATCCCTCCCCGCGCTGGATCGCGTCCACCAGCTCCTGGAACGCAAACTCGCCCTCGCCGCGCACGATGAAGTCCGCGTGCTGCATGCCTTCCTCGGGCAGGAAGCTCGTATGCGTTCCCCCCATCACCGCGATCGCGCCCGTCTCCCGAACTTTATCGGCGAGCCGGTACGACTGGGGCGCCGTGGAGGTGATGGCCGAGATGGCCACGAGGTCGGCGGAGAGCACCTCCGCCATGTCGAGGTCGTGAATGTCCTCGATATAGACCCGGACGTCGTAGCCCTTCGCCCGCATGATCGTGCCCAGGAGCACCGAGCCCAGCCGTGGGATGCAGACCTTGCTGTACACGTGCAGGTGCGTGGACTTGGGCTCGACGAACACGAGCTTCTTCAGGGCACGCTTCATGGATGGGCTCCGTGGTCAGCGGTTGGTGGCGCAGGTGTGGCAACCGTACCGCGGGGGTTCAGCGAAGTCAACGTGACATCGCCGGGTGTCGGCCCCAGATATAGCGCGGAGTCCTCGATGGACCCCCTACATCTTGGCTTTTCCCCTTGACACGGTTCCGAGGCGTCCTTAGCATGCCGACAGCATGCGACGGGAAGGGGGTGAATCGGTGAAGAAAAAGAAGGCCGCCAAGAAAAAGAAGAAGTAAGCGCCGCTCTGCGGCGTTCGGCCCTGCTGGCCCTCCCCGGTGCGGCAGGGCCGACCCATCTGTGAGCCCCGGGGAACTACCCGCTCGGCAAGCTGGCCCTCGACGAGCTCTCCCCGCTCATGCTGAGGGCCGCCCGCGCCGTCCTCGCGGCGCTGCTGCTGCTGGTGGTCGCGCCCGCGAGCGCGCCGCT
>QHSB01000256.1 GCA_003220335.1 Candidatus Rokuibacteriota bacterium | reverse complement strand
CTGGTGGTCCGACCCGACCTCCACGCTGAGCGATCCCGACGGCATGTTCTGGCGGCTCTTGTCACCGGGCGGCCCGCAAGACTACTGGCGCCATGCACGCTTCGACGAGCTGGGGGAGGCGGCGCGCTTCTCGATCGACGAGAAGTTCCGCGGCCAGGCGTACAAGGAGATGACGAAGATCTTCCTCGAGCACCTGCCGTGGATCCCCATCATCCAGCCCTACGAGGACTACGGTGTCCAGAAGCACGTCGACTGGACGCCGAATCCGAACCAGACTTTCGAGATCCGACGCTTCGCGTTCAAGTTCCGCCGCGCGTAGGCGCCGGCCGGCCGGGGCGACCTCCGCTCCGGCCGGCCTCATCCCATGCGTGCTCTCCTCACCTTCCTCGCCTCCCGTCTCACGCGGGCGCTCATCGCCGTGTGGCTCGTGTCCACCGTCGTCTTCGTGGTCATGCGGCTGTCCGGCGATCCGGTGCCGCTGCTGCTGCCGCCGGATGCGCCCCGCAGCGAGTACGCGCGGGTGGCCAAGGAGCTCGGCACCGACCGCGCGCTACCTGTGCAGTATGCGGTGTTCCTCGGCCACGTCGTGCAGGCTGACTTCGGCCGCTCGATCCACTTCCGCGAGCCGGCCATGCGCGTGGCCGTCGGTTACCTGCCCGCGACCGCGCAGCTGGGGCTGACGGCGTTCGCGCTGGCCGTGCTCGTCGCGGTGCCCGTCGGCGTGATCTCCGCCGTGCGCCGCAACACGCTCGTCGATCACGCCGTCATGGCGGTGGCCCTCGTCGGCCAGTCGGCGCCGACGTTCTTTCTCGGCATTCTCTTCATCCTCGTGCTCTCGCTCAAGGCCGGCCTGCTGCCGACGTCGGGGCGCGGCGACTGGACGCATCTGGTGCTGCCGGCGCTCACCCTCGGCGCCTTCTCCATGGCCTCCATCGCGCGCCTCACGCGCTCGGCGCTGCTCGAGGTGCTCCGGCAGGACTACGTGCGCACCGCGCGCGCCAAGGGCCTGCGCGAGTGGCGCGTGGTGGCCAAGCACGCCTTTCGCAACGCCGCCATTCCCGTGCTGACGATCACCGGGCTGCAGCTCGGCACCCTGCTCGGCCTGTCGGTGGTCACGGAGACGGTCTTCGCGTGGCCGGGCCTGGGGCGGCTCGCCATCCACTCGATCTACAACCGCGACTACCCGGTCGTGCAGTGCGTGGTGTTCCTCTCCGCCCTCGTCTTCGTCGTCATCAACTTCGCCATCGAGATCGCGTATGGCTTCCTCGATCCCCGTATCCGTCCCCGCTGACGCCCTGTCCGTCGGCGGCGGTCCGCGCGGCGGCAGCGTGGCGCGGCGCACGCGCCGCCTGGTGACGGCCGGGGCGGGCTTCGTCCTGCTGCTGGGGCTGGTGGCGGGGGCGGCGCCGTGGCTGTCGCCCCACGATCCGGTGCGCCAGTCGCTGCGCGGGCGGCTGGCCGCGCCCACCCTGGAGGGCGCCGACGGGCGGGCGCATCCGCTCGGCACCGACCACCTCGGCCGCGACGTGCTCTCGCGCACGCTCTATGGCGCGCGCGTCTCGCTGCTGGTCGGGTTCGCGGCGGTGGCCGTCGGCAGCCTCGTCGGCGGCGCCCTCGGGATCCTCGCCGGCTACCGTGGCGGCTGGACGGACAGCGTGGTGATGACGGTGGCCGACGCGCAGCTGGCGTTTCCCTTCGTGCTGCTCGCCATCGGCATCATCGGCGTCCTCGGCCCGAGCTTCCCGACGCTGGTGGCGGTGATCGGGCTCTCGGGGTGGGTCGACTACGCCCGCGTGCTGCGCTCTCAGGTGCTCGTGCTGCGCTCGCGCGAGTTCGTGGACGCCATCCTCGCCCTGGGCGGCGCGGTGCCGCGCATCGTGGCGCGCCACATCCTGCCCAACGTGCTGTCCACGCTGGTGGTGATCGCGACGCTTCAGCTCGCGCGCGCCATCGTGCTGGAGGCGACGCTGTCCTTCCTCGGCCTGGGCATCCAGCCGCCCACCCCGTCGTGGGGCGGCATGATCCAGGAGGGCCGCGAGTACCTCGACTCCGCGTGGTGGATCTCGATCTTCCCCGGCTGCCTGCTGCTGCTCACCTCGCTGGTGGTGAGTCGCAGCGGGGACTGGCTGCGCGACCTGCTGGACCCCACTCTGCGAAGCGAGTAGGCTGGAAGCGGGGATGCGGATCCTCGTCGTCGACGACTCGTCACCGCACCGCCGGATGCTCACGGCGATCTTCGGCCACGCCGGGCATGAGGTGCTCACCGCCGCCGATGGCGAGGCGGCGCTGGACACCCTCGCGCGCGAGCCGGTGGACGCCGTCGTCTCCGACGTACGCATGCCGAAGCTCGACGGCTTCCAGCTCTGCCGCGCCATCCGGCGCGACCCGCGGTTGACGCGCCTGCCCTTCATCTTCTACAGCAGCGTCTTCATCGGCGGCCCCGCCCGCGACCTGGGCCGCGACGTCGGCGCCACCGCCTACCTCGACGCCAAGGACATCACCCCGCAGCAGATGGCGCGCGAGCTGGAATCCCTGGTCGACCGCCACGTCCGCGCGGAGTACCAGGAGACGCTCGTGCGCCTGCTCGACGACGTGGATTTCGCGCGCCGCTATCACCAGGTGGTGATCGACACCCTGAGCGGCGCCGGGCGCGAAGACATGCGCGACCTCGTGGCCGAGAGCGCCCGCGCGCTCGACAACGTGCTCTCGCGGCTGGCCGACGAGCGCCACGCGTTCGCCCAGAATACGGAGCGCACGGTGGAGACGGCGCAGCTGGCGCTGCTGAAGGAGCTCGGCGAGTACCTCGGCGACCGCATCAACAACCCGCTGGCCGTCATCATGGCCAGCGCGCAGCTGCTGGAGATGCGCGCGCCGGGCAACGCGACCACCGAGGCGGCGGAGCGGATCACCATCGCCGTGAGCAAGATCAACGCGGTCGTGCGCGAGATCGCCTCGAAGAGCGGCGAGCGCGGCGTGCGTTAGAAGCGTGCCTCGATCACGCCGCGCGTGATCGACGAGCGCCACGATTCACTCGGGGCGCGACGAACGCTGGCCGGGGGAGACCGAGGGGGGCGTAGCCCCCCTCGCTTGAACAATCGGGAGGGCCATTTCGGGGCCCCCCGCCCCAAACGCGTCGAGGCCCGTCACGTCGCGGCCCACGATGAGGATGTGGATGTCGTGGGTGCCCTCATAGGTGTTCACCGTCTCCAGATTCAGCATGTGCCGGATGATCGGGTGCTCGTCCACGATGCCCGCCGCGCCCAGGATGTCGCGAGCCATGCGCGCGCCGTCGAGGGCGACCTGCACGTTGTTCATCTTTGCCAGCGACACCTGCTGCGGCCGCACCTGCCCGGCGTCCTTGAGCCGCCCGAGCTGCAGCACGAGGAGCTGGGCCTTGGTGATCTCGTTCAGCATCCAGACGAGCTTCTGCTGCACGAGCTGAAACGAGCCGATCGGCTTGCCGAACTGCACGCGCTGCTGCGCGTACTGCAGCGCCCAGTCGTAGCACGCCATGAGGGCGCCCACCGCGCCCCATGCGATGCCGTACCGCGCCTGGCTCAGGCAGCCGAGGGGGCCGCGCAGCCCTTTCACGTTGGGCAGCAGGTTGTCGAGCGGAATGCGGCAGTCCTGGAAGGCCAGCTCGGACGTGATGGAGGCGCGCATCGAGAACTTGCCGTGGATGTCGAGTGTCGAGAAGCCCGGCGTGCCCTTCTCCACGAGAAAGCCGCGGATCTCGCCGTCCTCGGTCTTGGCCCAGACCACGGCCACGTCGGCGATCGAGCCGTTGGTGATCCAGAGCTTGGTGCCGTTCAGGACCCAGGCGTCGCCCTTCTTCACCGCGCGGGTCTTCATCGCGCCGGGATCCGAGCCGTGATCGGGCTCGGTGAGGCCGAAGCACCCCACCGTCTCGCCGGTGGCGAGCACGGGCAGCCACCTGTCCTTCTGCGCGTCGCTGCCATACGCGTAGATCGGGTACATGACGAGGCCGCTCTGGACCGACGCGCACGAGCGCAGCCCGGAGTCGCCGCGCTCGAGCTCCTGCATGATGAGGCCGTAGGCCACGTTGCTCAGTCCGGCGCAGCCGTAACCCTTCAGGGTCGCGCCAAAGACGCCGAGCTCGCCGAGCTTCGGAATGAGCGCGACGGGAAAGGTTCCCGCCCGGTGATGCTCGGGAACGATCGGGATGAATTCCGCCTCCACCCAGTCGCGCACGGCGTCGCGGATCATCCGCTCGTCCTCGGCGAGCAGCGTCTCGATGCCGTAGTAGTCCACGCCGCGGAACTTCTCCATGATGACCTCTCAGAGCCGCACGGGATTGAAGTCCGTGTCGCTGTCGTAGACGTCCACGCCCTCGCGCGCCTTCAGCCAGGCGACGGCGGCGTAGGTGAGCGGCGTGGCCGCCGCCTCGTAGAGGACCTTGAACACCCACTGCCCGCCGACGATCTGGACGAGCACGCCCGCCGGCACCGTGCCCGCGAAGGCGAGGGTGACGAACACGCCGCTGTCCAGCGCCTGCCCGACCACCGTGGAGCCGATCGTCCGCATCCAGAGCCAGCGGCCGCGCGTCGCGAGCTTCAGCTTGGCGAGCACGAACGAGTTCGCGAACTCGCCGACGAGGTACGCGACGAAGGACGCGGCCACGATGCGCGGCGTGTGGCCCAGGATCTCCTCGTAGGCAAGGTCGCCCTTCCAGAAGGGCGCGGCCGGCAGCTGCCCGCCGAGCCAGATCGCCGCCACCATCAGCGTGTTGCACGCGAAGCCCAGCCAGATCACGCGCCGGGCGGCGGCGTAGCCCCAGACCTCGGTGAGCACGTCGCCGACGACGTAGGAGATCGGGAAGATCACGATGCCGGCCGTGAGCACGACGCCGCCCACGACGATCAGCTTGGCCGCGATCGTGTTCGCGGTGAGCAGGCACGTGATGAAGAGCGCCGCGCACGAGAGGAATCGCCAGCTCATGGCGTTCGATAATACACTGGCCGTCATGAAGCGGGCGGTGGTGCTCCTCAGCGGCGGCGTGGATTCGACGACCGCGCTGGCGGTCGCGCGCGAGCGTGGCTTCGAGACGTACGCGCTCACGTTCCGCTACGGGCAGCGTCACGCCGCCGAGGTGGAGGCGGCGCGGCGCGTGGCGCAGGCCCTGGGCGCCGCGGGCCACGAGGTGGTGGCCATCGACCTGCGCGCCTTCGGCGGCTCCGCGCTCACCGCCGACATCCCGGTGCCCAAGGGCCGTTCGGAGGCCGAGATCGGCAAGGGCATCCCCGTGACGTACGTGCCGGCGCGCAACACGATCTTCCTCTCCTACGCGCTGGCGTGGGCCGAGGTGCTCGGCGCGCACGACATCTTCATCGGCGTGACGCAGATCGATTACGCGGGCTATCCCGACTGCCGTCCCGAATACATCGGCGCCTACGAGCGGATGGCCAACCTCGCGACGAAGACCGGCGTGGAGGGCGGTCAGAAGCTGAAGATCCACACGCCGCTCATCCACCTGAGCAAGGCCGAGATCATCGCCCAGGGCGCCGCTCTCGGCGTGGACTTCGCGCTCACGTTCTCCTGCTACGACCCGACGCCGGACGCCGCGGCGTGCGGCCGCTGCGACGCGTGCGTGTTGCGTAGCCGGGGCTTCGCGGAGGCCGGCGTGGCGGATCCGACGCGCTACCGCGCCGGCTGATCACTCGCCCGCGAACTTCTGGCTGTTGCCCATGGCCGGCCACACGTACGCCTGCGCGTTGGCCAGGGCCTGGCGGATGTGGTTGCGGTCGTGGTGGACCCACTCCTGGAGCAGATCCCGGACCCGCAAGAAGCCGACCTTGGGGTGCTGGCCGCCGCGATCGAGATCGGGCTCGCGCAGGCCGCGCACGAGCGTCGCGCTCTGCCGCCGCAACCCCGCCAGCTCGTCGAGGAGCGCGGCGATCGGCCGCTCGCAGTCGCGCCGCGCGCGGGCGACCTCGGTCTGATCCCACGCCTGGAGCGCCGGCCGATCGGCGCCCAGAATGATGCGGATCCGTCCGGCGAAGCCGCGCTGCTCGGCCTCGATGAGGTGGCCGACGACCTCCTTGGCGCACCACTCACCCGCCGCGGGATGCCAGGCCACGACACGCTCGGGGAGCGCGCCGAGCTCGGCGCGCAGGGTGGCCATGGCGGCCTCGAGGAGGGCCGCGACCTCGGGGGGCATCAGCGGCGAGTCCATGGGTGTCTCCGGTGTGGCTAGACGTTGGTGACGATCGAGGAGGGCTCTTCGTTCAAGGCGCGCTTGAGCGCCGTGGCCAGCTCGGCGTCGTGCTCGTGGGTCATCGCGAAGATGCGGCACTGTGCGACCTTGCCCGGCAGGTACTTCAGCAGCTCGGTCAGCGGCTCCTGCGAGACGCGCTTGGTGGACGAGTCGTAGACGTAGATTTGCCGGTCGCCCATCGACAGCGGGTTGAGCGGGCGCGGGTCCTGCTGCGCCATGTCGATCCGGAAGTCGAAGTCGCGCAGCGCCGGGGGCAGGAATGCCTTCACGCGCCGGACGACCTCGTTGGACTCGAGAAAGCTCTGGCCCTTGCGCACCTCGAACTGGTCCAGGACCTCCTCGCCGGCCATGCGCCACTTCAGCTTGCGGTCGAGGATGTGCCGCCACTCGACGCCCAGGCGCTTCTTGTCCTTGGCGTGCGCGTCCGAATCCCGGATGTCGTGCCAGCGGCCGACCTCCTCGAGCAGCGTCCACTCCGTGAGGTGCAGATAGGGGTGCAGGTCCTCGCGGAGATCGAACGGGAACGCGATCTGCATCGTCTCGTTGAAGATCTCCTTGAGGTGCAGGTCGATGCCGCGCGTGGTCCGGTGGTAGTAGACGTTGGTGTACATGTAGAAGCGGGCGTTGAGGAACATGATGAACGCCTGCAACCCGCCGCGGTCGAGCGTGAGTCCCTTCTCGGAAAAGAACGAGTAATAGATGATGCGCTCGATATCGATGGGGCCGACGGCCACGCCGCACATGTAGGCGTCGCGCAGGACGTAGTCCATGTTGTCGGCGGTGAACACGCCGGACAGCAGCGGCTTGAGGAACTTCAGCCACGTCGGGTGGTGCGGCTGCGGCTCCGTGTAGCCCTTGCCCATCAGGTAGCAAATCCACTCGGGATCGATCGCCTCGTCGGCGTGGAAGGCGC
The DNA here is from genome assembly GCA_003220335.1 of Candidatus Rokuibacteriota bacterium. Lineage (GTDB taxonomy): Bacteria > Methylomirabilota > Methylomirabilia > Rokubacteriales > CSP1-6 > AR12. The sequence continues at coordinate 17,576 of QHSB01000256.1, read as the reverse complement.
CGCTCGGGCTGCGCCGCAGCGAGCGGAGGATGTCGGCGAGCTCGTCGCGAATGATGCGCTGACCGACGAGCTCATGGGTGAGGTGGTAGTCGACGAGGAAGTTGTCGTCGAAGAAGTGGCCGAACGGCCCGTGACCGATGTCGTGCAGCAGCCCCGCCATCCGGAGCAGCTCCTCGAGCAGGGCCGCCGACGGCGCCTGGCCGCCGAACACGGCGCGGAGCGAGGGATAGAGCTGCTGCGCCAGCCGCCCGGACAGGTGCATGGCGCCGAGGGAGTGCTGGAAGCGGCTGTGCTCGGCCGCGGGAAAGACCCAGCGCGCCGACTGCAGCTGCGGGATCCGCCGCAGCCGCTGGGCCCACGGCGTGTCGATGACGTCCTGCTCCGTGGCCTCGCCGGGGACGCCGCCGGGCCGCGTATAGAGGATGTACTGGTGGATCGGGTCGGCGATGAGCCCGCGGCCCTCGTACGTGTCGGCGGCGCCTTTCATACCGGGGCCCTCATGCCTTCGAGGGTACCGCGCTCAGCGCGACGTCGTGCGATACAGCGTGTAGCGGTCCATCGACCGCACGGAGATCACACGCTCGGCATCGCCGCGCTGCACGGCCACGGCGATGGTGTCGCCCGCCTGCCGCCGCCACAGCCGATCGTAGAACTCCTCCTGAGTGGCCACGCGCACGCCGTCCACGCCGATGATGCGATCACCGCGGCGGAAGCCCGCGGTGCGCGCGGGCCCGGCCTCGTTGAAGCCGTCCACCACGATGCCGTCCGCGCCGCCGCTCGTGTGCAGGCCGAGCCACGGCCGCGGCCGCCGGCTCGTCACGCGGCCGGCCGCGATCAGCTCATCCTTCACGGGCAGGAAGGTTTCGAGCGGAATGGCGAGGTTCACGAAGGGGGCGTCGCCCAGCCGCAGCGAGACGACACCGACCAGCCGGCCGTAGTCGTCCACCAGCGCGCTGCCGCCCCACGAGGAGACGGCGGGGGCCACGATGAATGCGCGGTCGAGCATGTACTCCCACGACGCCGAGAACCGCCGGACGCCCTCGATCGTGCTCGCGGCCTGCACGAGGTCGTCGTCCTCGTCCATGCCGACCGTGCCCGTGCGGGCGCCGGCCACCACGTCGCGCGAGTCGCCGAGGCTCGCGGCCGGCCACGGCCCCGCGCCCGCGAGGCGCACCACCGCGAGCCCCGTCTCGAGATCGATGCCGACGAGCAGCGCGGGCACCATGCGGCCGTCGCGCAGCTGCGCCTCGATGGTCTGGGCGTCGACGACGAGATAGCTGACGGTGACCACGTAGCCGCGCGCGTCGAAGATCACGCCGCTGCCGGCGCGGCGCGCGCCCAGCCGCTGTGACGACGGCGCGTCGGCGCGCGCCTTCACGCGCAGCCCCACCACCGCCGGCTCCACCCGCCGCACGTACGAGGGCAGCGGAGACACCGCGTTGGGCGCCAGGCGCGGCGCGTCGGGGCGGGTCACGGCGCGGGCCGGCAGCGCGAGCACCCCGAGGGCGGGGGCCAGGAGCAGCACCGCGTGGAGCGCCGCGCGCAGGCGTCGCGTCATGGGACCTCCGGGGTCAACGGTTGCCGTACTGGCGCTCGTACCAGGCGCGGAACTCGCCGGACTTCAGCGGCCGCCACCACGTCTCGTGCTCGCGATACCAGCGCACCGTCGTCTCGAGCGCAGAGGCGAACGGATGGCGCGGCGCCCAGCCGAGCTGCCGGATCTTCGTGGAATCCACCGAGTAACGGCGGTCGTGGCCGGGCCGGTCGGCCACGGGCCGGATGAGCGTGTCCGGCCGGGCGGTGAGGCGCAGGATTTCCCGCGTGAGGACGATGTTCTCCACCTCGTGGCCGCCGCCGATGTTGTAGATCTCGCCGTCGCGTCCCCGGCGGAGCACGAGGTCGATGGCCGCGCAGTTGTCCAGCACGTAGAGCCAGTCGCGCACGTTGCGGCCGTCGCCGTAGAGCGGCAAGGGCGTGTCGTCGAGCGCGTTGGTGACGAAGAGGGGCACGACCTTCTCCGGATACTGGTACGGCCCGAAGTTGTTCGACGAGCGCGTGATCACGACCGGCACGCCGTGCGTGTGCCAGTAGGCGAGCGCGAGGAGATCGCCACCCGCCTTCGACGCCGAGTAGGGATTCGACGGGTGCAGCGGGTCCTGCTCGGTCGAGGAGCCGTGCGCGATACTGCCGTAGACCTCGTCGGTGCTGACGTGCAACAGGCGCGGGATCTTGAGGTCGCGCACCGCCTCCAGCAGCGTGAACACGCCCGAGACGTCGGTCCGCAAGAACTCGTCGGGCTCGACGAGCGAGCGATCGACGTGCGTGCAGGCCGCGAAATTGACGACGGCGTCGACGCTGCGGGCGGCGTCGCGCACGCACTTGGCATCGCAGATGTCGCCGTGCACGAAGGAGTAGCGTGGGTCGCCCTCGACGTCGACGAGGTTGGCGGGGTTGCCCGCGTACGTGAGCTTGTCGAGGTTGACGACGCGGTCGTCCGGATGCGCGTGCAGGACGTGACGGATGAAGTTGCTGCCGATGAAGCCCGCACCGCCTGTCACCAGAAGCTTCATGGCTAGCCTCGCGCGATCTCCCAGACGTCCTTCCCGGCGAAATCCCAGGGCAGCCGCCCCTCGTCGCACGTCGCCGGCTCGGGCGAGAAGTGCAGGTCGGTGAGGTACACGATGCGCCCGGTGGCCTCGCCGAGATTGCGCACGCCGTGGGCGACGCCGGGCGGGATCACGAGCAGACGGGAGGCGCCGTGGCCGAGCACGACGCGCTGGCGGACGTTCTCGCTGCGCGAGCCCTTGCGCACGTCGAGCAGCACCACCAGCATGCGGTCCGACGGCGGCACGAACCACACGTCGGTCTGACGCGCGTGCAGGTGGAACGCCTTGATGGCGTCCGGCGCCAGCTCGCTGTAGTTGACCTGGCGCACGGTGAAGTCGCCGAGGCCGGTCGCACGCCCGTCGGTGAGCCGCGCCAGCTCGGTCATGGCGCCGCCGTCGTCCGCGTGGCGCGCGAGCTCGACGACGCGCACGCCGTCGATGGTCGAGGCGGCGCCGTACGTCTGCACGTGGAACGCGCGCTTGGCGTCGGGCGAGAATTCCATCGCTACACCGGGCGGGAGGTTCGCATGCTAGAACTCGTCCACCAGACGGCGCAGGTACTCGCCGTACGAGTTGTCGCGCATCGGCGCGGCGAGCCGCCGCACGTCGGCGGCGGTGATGTAGCCCATGCGGAACGCGATCTCCTCCACGCACGCGACCATGAGCCCCTGCCGCTCCTCGAGCGTCTGGATGAAGCTCGACGCCTGCAGGAGCGCCTCGTGCGTGCCCGTGTCGAGCCACGCGATGCCGCGGCCGAGCCGCTCGACGTGCAGCTCGCCCGTCTCGAGGTAGGCGAGGTTGACGTCGGTGATCTCCAGCTCGCCGCGGCCCGAGGGCTTGAGCGAGGCGGCGACATCCACCACGCGGTTGTCGTAGAAGTACAGGCCGGTGACCGCCCACGGCGAGCGTGGCTTCGCCGGCTTCTCCTCGAGCCCGACCGCCCGGCCGTCGCCGTCGAACTCGACGACGCCGTAGCGCTGCGGATCGCGCACCCAGTACGCGAACACGGTCGCGCCGCGGGGGCGCGCGGCGGCGCGCTGGATCGACTCCGTGAACCCGTGGCCGTAGAAGACGTTGTCGCCGAGCGCCAGCGCCACGCGCCCCTCGCCGATGAACGCGCTGCCGATGAGAAAGGCCTGGGCGAGGCCGTCGGGGCTCGGCTGCACCGCGTACTCGATCGACAGGCCGAGATGGCGGCCGTCACCGAGCAGCCGCCGGAACGCGTCCGCATCGTGCGGCGTGGAGATCACGAGCACGTCGCGCACGCCCGCGAGCATCAGCGTCGAGAGCGGGTAATAGACCATCGGCTTGTTGTAGATCGGAACCAGTTGCTTGCTCAGGGCCAGCGTGACGGGGTAGAGGCGGGTGCCGGAGCCGCCGGCGAGGATGATGCCTTTCGTCGAGGTACTCGCCATGAATCCTTGCGAGTATAGCAGGCGTCACAGGGGAAATAGGGGTAACATCAGCCCCATGAAAACACTGAGGGAAATGCTCGCCGAGGCCCGGCAGGTGGTGCCCGAAGAAGGGCCCGAGGACCTCCAGCGGCGCCTCAAGTCGGCTACCCCGCCCGTCGTCATCGACGTGCGCGATCCCGACGAGTACCGCGACGGCCACATCGAGGCGGCCACCAACATCAGCCGCGGCTTCCTCGAGTTCCGCATCGCGGGTGCGGTGAGCGATCCCTCGACGCCGATCGTCCTGTACTGCCAGACGGGGCTGCGCTCCGTGCTCGCCGCCAGGCAGCTGAAGGAGCTCGGCTACCAGACGGTCATCAATCTCCAGGGCGGCTTCCAGAAGTGGGCGCAGACAGGGCTGCCGGTCGTGAAGGACGTGGCGCTGACGCCGGACCAGATCCAGCGCTACAGCCGCCACTTCCTGCTGCCGCAGGTCGGCGACAAGGGACAGCGCAGGCTCCTGCGCAGCAAGATCTTGCTGATCGGCGCGGGCGGGCTCGGCTCGCCGACGGCGCTCTACCTCGCCGCGGCCGGCGTCGGCACCCTCGGCCTCATGGACGGCGACGTCGTGGACATCACAAACCTCCAGCGGCAGGTGCTGCACACGACCGCGGACATCGGCAAGCCGAAGGTCGAGTCGGGCACGCGCACGCTGAAGGCGCTGAATCCCGACGTGAACGTGATCGCGCTACCCACCCGCATCACCGTCGACAACGTGATGGAGGTCATCAAGGACTACGATCTCGTCGTCGACGGCTCGGACAATTTCGAGACGCGTTACCTGGTCAACGACGCGTGCTACCTGGCAGGCAAGACCAACGTCCACGGCTCGATCTTCCAGTTCGAGGGCATGGCCACGGTCTTCGCGCCGAACGAGGGGCCGTGCTATCGCTGCCTCTACCCGTCGCCGCCGCCGCCCGGCCTCGTCCCCAGCTGAAGCGAGGCCGGCGTCCTGGGCGTGCTCCCAGGAGTGGTTGGGCTGGTGCAGGCGACGGAAGCCGTCAAGCTGATCCTCGGCATCGGCGAGCCTCTGGTCGGTCGTCTCCTCACCTACGACGCGCTGGGCATGCGCTTCCGCGAGGTGCGGCTGCGGCGCGATCCGAACTGCCCGCTCTGCGGCGGTTCGCCGACGATCAAGGACCTGTCGATCCATCGCGCCGGCGGCGACGCGTGCGCGGCGACGCCGAACGGCCATCCCGCGACCGCGGGAGCGCCGGCACCGGCGCGGGCTGGAGGCTAGGACAGGCTCGAGCACCTCGCCGCCGGCGAGCCCGCGCACGCGGTCCGGGACCGCGCGCGGGGCTGGCGACCGGCGGTGGCGCGTGGCTTACTGGCGGTCGAGGACGAGCAGGAACGAGGGCGAGGCGTCGATGCGGCCGTAGAGCCGCTCACCCACCCGCCTGAATCGCAGCAGCACCGCGGGACCGTCTTCGTAGCGCGCCTGCACCTCGCTGCGGGAAACGCGATAGCTCATGGGGATGCCCATTGCGCCGATATGGCGCACGATCTCCGGCACGCCGAGGGCGGCCACCGTGTCGGCGAGCTTCATGCGGCTCGTCCCCTTCGTGCCGTCCTGCACGAAGACCATCTCGGCGTCGCTCTCGCGGCGGTCACCCCACACACCGCTGGCCATCCAGCGGCCGCGCCAGCGACCCGTCAGGTCCATGACGTCGGTCGGGACTGGGTCCGGGGCCGGCGTTCGAACGGAGGCGGCCACGACCGTCGCCTTTTTCGCCGGCAGGATCCGGCGCCACCATGCCTCCTTCGGCGCGACGACCGCCGCGGAGGTTGGCGTCGACGCCGAGGCTGGATCCGACACGGAGGCTGGATCCGAAGCGGAGGTCGGATCCGAAGCGGGGGCGGCGGCCACGACCGTCGCCTTCTTCTCCTGCGGCATCAGCCGACCCCACCATTCCTCGCGCTCCGCAGTCTTTATATCGGCCTCGCTGATGCTGGCCGTGGTGGGGTGGCTCTTGGCGGAGAAGGCCAGATGATTGGCGGAGGCGAAATGCGCCGGATGCCCCGCCCACATCTGCCAGTCGGCCCGCGTCGCGCATCCGGACATCGAGAACATCACCGCGGAGAGCAAGAGCAACCACCACTGCAGACGTTCCATCAGGCCGCCCTCCAGCCATCGAGCCCGGTCCGATGCGGACCGCATCGGGCCTTTGGTGCAAGGCGAGGACCACGCACGGTCTCATAAGATTTCGCGGGGTTGGCAGCGGGTGCGGCGCCGGGCGTGCCGCTCTGGCGGCGCGCGGCGTCGAAAGTGTCGCTTCGCCGACGGTGCTACCCTGCCGGACATGGCTCGCTCGCTCGGTCCCCGGCTCTCGTCGGCGCTCGTCGAACGCCTCTCGCAGCACGACCTCCCGGCACGACTTGGGGTGGCGCTGCCGTTCGTGACGGTGGACCGCGAGGGCAGGCCCCACGCGATGCTCGTGAGCTACCTGGAGCTCCGGGCGTACGACTCCGGCACGCTTGGGCTCGTGATCCAGGCGCGCAGCGCGAGCGCGCGCAATCTGGCCGAGCGCCAGGCGGGCACCCTCATGATCCTGGAGCCCGATACCGTCGTGTACGTGAAGACGCGCGCCGTGGACGGTCCGCTCGACGTGGCGGGCGACGAGGGGCTGGGACTGGGCTACTTCCTGCTCGGCGTCGAAGACGTCCTGGAGGACGCGGCAGCGGAATGGGAGGGCAGAATGCGGATCACCGGCGCCGTCACGTACGCGCCGCCGCCGGCGCTCGCCGCGGCGTGGGCCCGCGCGACGCTCGCCGCGCTGGCGGCGCCGCGCGCCCGCGCCTGACTCACTCGCCTTTCGGAGAGTCTTTCGGCGTGTCCTTCGGGTTCGCGGGCGCCTCCCGCTCGCGCGAGGCCTCGCGCTCCTTGTAGAGGCCGATCGTCACCTCGACCTCGGTCTCGCGGCCCTCGCGCAGCAGCACCACCCGCACGCGCTTGCCGACCGGCGTCGAGGACACGACGCGCTGCAGGTCCCGCGGGCTCTCGAGAGGGGTGCCGTCCACGGCCACGAGCACATCGTCGGCCTTGACGCCGCCCACCGCGGCCGGCTCGCCGGGCATCACCCCGCGCACGAGCACGCCGCGCGCCTCGCGCAGCTTGAGCCGCGGCACGTCCTCGTCGGTGACCTCGGCGATCGACACGCCCAGCCAGCCCCACTCGACCTTGCCTTTGGAGGCGAGCTGCGGCACGAGGAGCTTCACGAGATTCGACGGGATCGCGAAGCCGATCGAGCCGTTGCGCGCGGCCATGCTGTTGACGCCGATCACCTGCCCCGCCATGTTGACGAGGGGCCCGCCCGAGTTGCCGGGATTGATCGCGGCATCCGTCTGGATGAAGTCGAACCCCGGCGCGGCCACCGTGAGCGGCGCCCCCTTGCGGCTCACGATGCCGAACGAGACCGACTGCTCGAGGCCGAACGGGTGGCCGAGCGCCAGCACGAACTCACCGACGCGCATGCGGTTGGAGTCGCCGAGAGGCAGCACGGGCAGCCCGCTCGCGTCGATGCGGACGAGGGCGAGGTCCACGCGGCTGTCGAGCCCGACCGTGCGCCCGTTGAAACGGCGGCCGTCGGCCAGACGCACCTGGATCCACTCGGCCTGCTCGACGACGTGCGCGTTGGTGACGATGAGGCCGTTGGACTCGATGATGAAGCCGGAGCCGGTGGAACGGCGCGGCTCGGCGGGTGAGTCGTCGTCCTTCGGCGCTGAACCGGCGCGGCGCACGCGCACGTGAACGAGCGCCGGCCTCAGCCGGTCGGCGAGATCGGCGAGCAGGTCGTTGAAGCGCGTGAGCTCCGGTGCGGCCGCGGACGCCGGCGCCTCCTGCCAGAGCTTCGCCTGGTCGGCGCTCGTCGGACGCGCGCAGCCCAGCGGAAACATGACGAGCGCGAGCAGAGCGAGCACCGCGCGGACGCGTACGGCCATAAACGCCAACCTCCTTGTGTCGCGTCTCAGCAGTATAGCGCGGCTAGCGGCTCGCCTCGCGCAGCAGGTGCCCGAGCTCTGGAATCAAGAGCTTGTCGAGCGCCAGCCGGCAGGCGTTGGGCGAGCCGGGGAGGGAAACGACGATACGCCGCGCGTGGATGCCCATCTGCGCGCGACTGAGCATGGCGGCCGCCCCGATTTCCTGGAAGGAGAGCATGCGGAACAGCTCCCCGAAACCGGGCAGGCGCTTGTCGAGCAGCGCCTCCACCGCCTCGTACGTGGAGTCGCGAGAGGTGATGCCGGTGCCGCCGGTGAGAATCACCGTCTGGACGTCGTCGCGCGCGCACGCGTCCCGCACGAGGCGGGCCACCTCCGCCGGCTCGTCGCGCACGATGGCCGAGCCCGCCACCCGGTGGCCGGCCGCGGTGAGGAGCTCGCGAATGACGGCGCCGCTCGTGTCGGTCTCCGGATTCTTGGTGTCGGAGACGGTCAGCACGAAGCAGCCGACGCTCTTCGGCGCCGTGGCCTTGTGCTCCCGCGGCGTGGCGTCGCGACTGGTCACGGCCCCGATTCCGGCTGGCGTTCGCCCGACCGTCGAGCCGGCGTGCGAGCCGCAGCCGCAGGCGAGGCGAGTCTGCGTGAATCGCCCTGCGAAGGCGCTCCGACGGCAAACTTCAACCGGCGAACTCTACGCTGAGTCGTGTCCATACAACCGGTCGAGGATCTCGACGATGTGCAGCACGGCCACCGGGGAGCCGGCGGCACGCAGCCCCTGCTGAATCTGGAGGATGCAGCCGGGATTGGCGGTGACCACCGCGGCCGCCCCGGTGCCGAGCACGTGACGCACCTTGCGCTGCAGCAGCCGGCCCGCCATCTCGGGCTGCGTGAGGTTGTAGATGCCGGCGGAGCCGCAGCACCAGTCCGATTCCGGCAGGTCGACGACGCGCAGCCCCGGGATCTGCGCCAGCAGCGCGCGCGGCGCGCTGCGGATCTTCTGGCCGTGCACGACGTGACACGGATCGTGGTAGGTGACCGTCAGCGGCACCGGCGCCAGCGGCCCACGCAGCGGGGCCGTCGCGAGGAACTCGGCCACGTCGCGCACCCCGGCCGAAAAGCGCCGCGCGCGCTCGGCCCACGCCGGATCGTCGGCGAGGAGCACGCCGTACCCTTTCATGTGCGCGCCGCAGCCCGACGTGTTCACGATGACCGCCTCGACACGCTCGCCCTCGAAGGCCTCGATCGTGCGCCGCGCCATCTCCACGGCGCGCCGGTGGTCGCCGCCGTGCGCGTTGAGCGCGCCGCAGCACCCTTGCCCGGTTGGGGCGCTCACATCCCAGCCGTTCTTGGCGAGCACGCGCGCGGTCGCGCGGTTGTGTGCGCCGAAGACCACCGACTGCACGCAGCCGGTCAGCATCGCCACGCGCCCGCGGCGCGCGCCCTCGGCCGGCGTGAATGCTGCCAGCGGCGCGCGCGCGGCGGCGGCGGGCAGCGGCGGCAGCAGCGACTCCCACGCCGGCAGCGTGCCCGGCAGCACGCGGACGAGGCCGCTCTTGCGAACGAGCGTCTGCAGCCCGCTGGCCTGATAGAACCGCAGGCCGGCGCCGGCCAGCCGCAGCATGCGCGGATGACGCAGGAGGAGGTCGAAGTTCACCCAGCGGAACGCGCGGCGCAGCGGACCGCCGGGGCGCTGCCGCTCGATCTCCGCCTTCGCGGCCTCGATCAGGCGGCCGTACGGCACACCGGCCGGGCACACGGTCTCGCACGCGCGGCAGTCGAGGCAGAGCGAGAGGTGCTGCACGGTCGAGTCGGACAAGCCGATCCGCGCCTCTGCGAGCGACTTGATCAGGAAGATGCGGCCGCGCGGCGAGTCCATCTCCGTGCCGAGCTCCGCAAACGTCGGACACGATGCCAGACAGAGCCCGCAGTGAACACACTGGTTCACGCCCTCGACGCTGAGGCCGTGCAGCGTGAGCGGCGCCGGAGTCTCGGAGGTCATGTGCGCCATCGGTCAGATCCCGCCCACGAAGCGGCCGGGGTTGAGCACATTGCTCGGATCGAGCTGCGCCTTGATGCGCTGCATGAGACGGCCGGCGGCGCCGGCGTCGTCCCAGACACGCAGCGCAGACTTCACGGGCAGCGGCGCCCACGTCACCGAGGCGTGGCCGCCACCGGCGCGCGCGGCGGCGCGCCAGTCCTCGAGGACGGCGGCGACGGACGCCGGATCCTGCCGCGCCCCCTCCGAGCGCAAGGTCGCGGTGAGGTGGCCGACGCCGGCGTGCGCGCACCACGCGCTGGCAAGCCCGCGCTGCCGCGAGGCCTCCGCCCCCTGCTCCATCGTGTCGGCGACGACGGCCGGCAGCACGCTCAGCGTCATCATCGCGGCCGGCGCCCCGAAGGCGTCGCGCGCCGCCGACGCCAGCCGTTCCCACGTCGGGGGCGGCAGCGCCACGGGTTTGGCGCCGCCACACGGCGCGACCAGGCTCGCCAGCTCCGCGACCTGCCAGTCCACCTGGTCGCCGAGGCCGTCGAAGCCGACGGCGAGCGTCGCGGTCGCCGGCGGCAAGCCCAGGGCGGCCGTCGACGTCGCATCGAGCAGCTCCACGGCGTTCGGGATGAGATCGCTCGCGAGCAGCGCGCGGACGGCGGCGCCCGCGTCCGTGAGCCGCTCGAAGCGCGTGGCCACCAGGCGCTCCTCGTCGGGCACCGGCCGCAGCTTCACGGTGGCCTCCACGATCACGCCGAGCGTGCCGAAGGAGCCGACGAACAGCTTCGGCAGGTCGTAGCCCGCAACGTTCTTCACGACCTTGCCGCCGCCGCGCACGACGGCGCCATCCGCGGTGACCACCGTGACACCGATGAGCACGTCGCGCGCGGTGCCATAGAGATGCCGGCGCGGCCCCGAGGCGTTGGCCGCGAGGACGCCGCCGAGCGTCGCGCGCGCGACGTCCGGCGGATCGAGCGAGAGCCACTGCCCGCGGGCGCGGAGCGCGGCCTGCAGCGCGGCGAGGGTGATGCCGGCCTGCGCGGTCGCGGTGAGGTCGCCGGGCTCGTGCTCCACGAGCGCGTCGAGGCGCGTGAGCAGGAGGACGAGCCCGGCGCGCGCGGCAGGCACGCCGACGCCGATGGCGCTGCCGCCGCCCCACGGCACGACGGGCACGCCCGCCTCCGCCGCCTGCACGATCACCGCCGCCACCTCGTCCACGCTCCCGGGAAGCACGGCGGCCTCGGGCGTGCGTCCCTCGATCACGAACGGCGAGAGCTCGACCCCGGCGAGCACGTGGGCGGGGCCGACGATGGCGCGGAGCTTGTCGAGCAGCGGCACGATGCGCCCGGCGCTAGAAGCGCTGCGCCAGGCCCTGAGTCTCGATGGCGTGGGGGCGGTACGCCACGGGCCCCGTCTCGACGCACGACTTGCGGGTGGGGAAGACCTTGCCGGGATTGCAGAGGCCACGGGGATTGAACGCATCCTTGAGGCGCTGCATCAGCGCGAGATCGGCCGGCGAAAAGATGAACGGCATGAAGTCGGCCTTCTCGAGGCCGATGCCGTGCTCGCCCGAGATCGAGCCGCCGACCTCCGCGCACACCTTCATGATCTCGGCCCCGGCGGCGACGACGCGCGCCTCCTCACCGGGCGTGCGCGGGTCGTAGAGGATGTTCGGGTGCAGGTTGCCGTCGCCCGCGTGGAACACGTTGCCGACGCGCAGGCCGTGCGCGGCCACGATCTCGTTCACGCGCGATAGCACGTACGGCAGCTTGGTGCGCGGGATGACGCCGTCCATCACCATGTATGCGGGTGAGACGCGGCCGTAGGCGCCGAAGGCCGACTTGCGGCCCTTCCAGAGGAGCTGGCGCTCGGCCTCGTCGGCGGCTGCGCGCACCTCGCGCGCGCCCGCCTCACGGCAGGCGGCGACGATCCGGTCCGCCTGCGCGGACATGCCCACCGCGAGCCCATCCAGCTCGATCAGCAGCGCGGCGGCCGCGTCGCGCGGGTAGCCGCACCCGAACGCGTCCTCGACGGCCTGGATGGTGAGCTGATCGATCATCTCCACCGCCGCCGGCACGAGACCGGCCGCGATGATGGCGGACACCGCCGCCGACGCCTGCTCGATGCGGTCGAAGACCGCGAGCACGGTCTTCACCGCCTGCGGCTTCTTGAGGATGCGGACGACGATCTTGGTCGCGATTCCGAACGTCCCCTCGGAGCCGACGAACACGCCGGCGAGATCGTAGCCGAGCGCGTCGCGCGTCCTGCCACCGAGCCAGGCGATCTCGCCGTCCGGCAGGACAACCTCGAGGCCGAGCACGTGATTGACGGTCACCCCGTACTTGAGCGTGTGGGGACCGCCGGAGTTGTTCGCGATGTTGCCGCCGATGGTGCACGCCTGCTGGCTCGACGGATCGGGCGCGTAATAGAAGCCGCGCGGCCCCACCGCCCACGAGAGGTGCAGGTTCACGAGGCCGGGCTCGACCACGGCGATCTGGTTGTCGTAATCCACCTCGAGAACGCGATTCATCCGCATCATCGAGATCACCAGGCCGCCCTCGGCGGGCAGACACCCGCCCGACAGGCCGGTGCCGGCGCCGCGCGCGACGAAGGGAATGCTCTCGCGGTTGGCCAGTCGCACCACGGCGGCCACCTGCTCGGCGGAGGTCGGGAAGACCACGAAGTCGGCGAGGGCGCGGAAGAGCGTGAGTCCGTCCGACTCGTAGACGAGCAACTCCTCGGGATCGGAGAGCACGCCGTCGGCGCCGACGATCGTCTCCAACTCGCGGCGCAGGACGGGCTTGCGACCAGCGGTCAGCGTGGCCATGGCTCAGCCAGAGTATACCGCCCGCCGTCAGGCGGCGCGCGCGGTGAGGACGGGTGGGATGCGCTTGAGGTCGGCGACGAAGCGCTCCATCTCGGCGTGGCGCGCGGCGTCGTCGGGCGCGCGCAGGATCGCCGAGGGATGCACGGTGGCCGTCACGTACGGCGCCCAGCGCGCCGGTACCCACGCGCCGCGCTGTTTCGTCACGCGGAACTTCGGACCCAGCAATGCCTGGGCGGCGGTGGCGCCGAGGCACACGAGCACCACCGGCTTGATGACGTCGAGCTCGGCCTCGAGCCACGGCAGGCACGCCGCGATCTCCATCTGGTTGGGCTTGGCGTGGATGCGGCGCTTGCCCTTGGGGACCCACTTGAAGTGCTTCACGACGTTGGTGACGTAGACGTCCGTGCGTGCGATGCCGGCCGCCTCGAGGGCACGGTCGAGCGCGCGGCCGGCGGGGCCGACGAACGGCTTGCCGGCGAGGTCCTCCTCGTGGCCGGGCTGCTCGCCGACCAACATCACGCGCGCGCGTCGCGGGCCCTCGCCGAACACCGTCTGCGTGCCGCGCGCCCACAGCGGGCAGCCATGGCAACGCGCAGCCGCCGCGCGCAGCGCCGGCAGCGTGCGTCGCTCCGGCAGGAAGTCTGCCGCGGAGCCGGTGGCGGGCATGCGGCTCACGCCACGCTCCAGCCCAGACGCCACAGGTCTCGGGGTAGGCGGCGTCCCGAGGCGCGCCGGCTGGCCGCCACGCGCGCCGCCGCCGTCGCGAGCCGCTCCGTCACGCGCGCGCCGAGTCCGATCATGCGCGCCAGCGGCAGGTCGGCGTCGAGCGCGGCCAGCACGAGGTCGTCGAAGTGCACCTCGTGGAAGTGGGCGGCCGGATACGGATTGTCGCAGACGAGCGCTTCGAGCACGGCACGCACGTCGCCGCGCCGCGCCTCGATCGCCACGGCCAGCCATTGCCGAGCGTCGGGCAGCAGCGGGAGCACGCGCATGAGCGCCGCGCGCTGCCGCGCGTCGCCCCGGCGGCGCCGGCGCTCGATGAGTCCCTCCAGGTCGGCGGCCGCGCGCTCCGCGACGAGCAGCAGCCAGACCGCGCGGGCGGCGTCGTCGATGCCCCACGCGTCGAGCGACCAGTCGACGCCGAGCGCCGAGAGCGCCGCGCGCTCGGCGTCGACCGGCGTGAGCGGGGCGGCGCCGACACGGCGGCTCGTCTCCGCGAATGCGGTCTCCAGGGTGTGGGCGTCGGCGGCGGCGGCGGTCTCCCGAAGCCACGGGCGCTGGGCAATGGCTCGCCGCTCGACGAGGTCGAGCAGGCACGCGGAGAGCGGCGATCGCGGGAACGTCACCACGGCTTTCGTCGTCACCCCCCGGGCGGCGGCGGTGCGCCGACCGCCTTGTTCGACTGCCAACGGCCGCGCCACCGCGGAGGAACGTTGGTCGAGCTCGTCCTCGACACGGAGCAAGGGGAATGCCGCCGACTCATAGGGCGAGCAGCGTGCGGGCGGCGGCCACGATGGCCGCGGCGTCGATGCCGTAGTGGCGGTAGAGATCGGCGCGGGCGCCGGATTGACCGAAGTCCTCGACGCCGAGCGCCTGCTGCGGAACGCCGAGCGCGGAACCGAGAAAGCCGAGCGCATGCGAGTGGCCGTCGAGCACGGAGACCACCGGCACGTCCTCCTCGTCGGCGGCGACGAGCGTCTCCAGCCACGGGCGCGGCGCGCGGAGGCCGCGATAGAGGCGATCCGGACTGGTCACGACGAACACGTTGGCGAAGACACCCTGCGCCGCGAGCGAGCGCGACGCCGCCAGCGCCTCCGTGACCATCACGCCCGCGGCGAAGACATGCACGGCGCGATCAACGGCATAGGCCGGCGCCTCGCGGGCGTCGCTCAGCCGATAGCCGCCGCGCAGCACCGCATCGCGATACGCCTCGGACGGCGGCGGCGCGAGGGCCTGGTCGACCGCGCGCGTCGACAATCTCAGATAGAGGCTCTCGCCCTCGCGCGCCGCGATGGCCGCGAGGCCGTCGAGGAGGATCCACTCCACCTCGCGCGCGAACGACGGCTCGAAGTAGGCGATGGCGGGCAGCGCCACGCCGATCGAGGGCGTGATCACCGACTGGTGAGCGCCGCCCTCGGGCGACAGCGTGACACCGGACGGCGTGGCGGCCACGACGAACCGGCCACCGGCGTAGAGCGCGTGATAGAGGGCGTCGAGGCCCCGCGGTACGAACGGGTCGTAGAGCGTGCCGATCGGCAGCAGCGTCGTGCCCGACACCTCCGCGGTGAGGCCGAGCGCTCCGAGGAGAAGAAAGAGGTTGTGCTCGGCGATGCCCAGCTCGATGTGACGGCCCGACGGCGACTCGCGCCAGGCCATGGCCTGCGGCGCGTCGGCGAACGGATCGGGCCGCGCGTGCAGCCCGTACACGCCCGTGCGGTTGATCCAGCCCGCGAGGTGCGTCGTCACCGCGACGTCGGCGGAGACGGTGACGATCGCGTCGCCCTCGGGGCGGCGCGCGAGCGCGCCGAGGACGCGGCCGAACGCCTCCTGAGTGGACATTGCGCCCTCGTACGTCTCGTCGAGCGCGCGCGGCACGGCGGGTGCGGCCGCACGCGGCGGCGGCATCCACAGCGGCGGCAGCCGGCGGACGTACGCCGCCTCGTCGCCGGCGGGATCGAACCCGGCCCATTCCTCGCCCGGCACGATGCCGAAGGCCTCGCGCAGCTCGGCGATCTGGGCTGGGCTCGTGACCATCGTGTGGTTGAGCGGATCGGCCGCGGAGGGCAGTCCCCAGCCCTTGATCGTGTGGGCCAGGATCACCGCCGGCCGGCCGCGCTCACGCTCGGCCTCGTCGAGCGCCTCGAGGATCGACGCGAGATCGTGGCCGCCAACATCGGCCACGAGCGAGGCCAGCGCGTCGTCCGGGAAGCCGGCGAGGGCGCGATCGAGGTCGGCGTCGAGCGCGCCGGCCGGCGTGGTGACGAGCGTCTTACGCACGGTGCCCGGCGGCAGCCGCAGCAGCCGCTGATACTCGCGGCCCGGCATCGCCTCGAGGCGGCGGCGCAATCGCTCGCCGCCCGGTCGACGAAACGCGGCCTCGAGCCGGCCGCCCCACCGCAGCTCGCGCACGCGCCAGCCGTGGGCGCGGAAGAGATCGGCGAGCTGGCGCGTGCGCGCATCGGGGATCACGCGATCGAGGCTCTGCCGATTCACATCCACGATCCAGAGCACGTCACCCAGCTGTGCGAGCGGCTCCTCGCCCAGCGCCTCCCACACGTTGCCTTCGTCGAGCTCGGCGTCGCCGACCATGACCACGAAGCGCTCGGGCGAGCGCGCCGCGCCATGATCGACGAGGTAGCGTGTCGCGAGAGCGCCGAACGTGGTCATGACCGCGCCGAGTCCCATGGAGCCGGTCGAGAGGTCGACGACGTCGGGGTTCTTGCGCCGGCTCGGGTACGCCTGCAAGCCCCCAAATTCGCGCAGCGTCGTGAGACGCGCGCCGTCGAGCCGCCCGCGCAAGAACTGGATGGCGTAGAAGGCCGGCGCCGCGTGCGCCTTCGTGGCGACCACGTCGCCGGGCCGGAGCGCCTTGAAGTAGAGGGCGGTGAGGAGACTCACCACCGAGGCGGAGGATGCCTGGTGGCCACCGACCTTGGCGCCGTCCACGCTCGGGCGCGCGTTGGCCTCGTGCACCATCCACGTGGAGAGCCAGAGCACGCGGCGCTGGATGCGCTCGAGGATCTCGAGCTCGGTCACCCGGCTCTCCGTCCCCAGAACTGGGCGAGGCTGTCATCGCCGCCGCCCTCGACCTGCGCGTACGTGCAGAGGCGCGGCGCCTTGTCGGGCCGCCAGCGCAGGAACTTCGTGCCGTGACGAAAGCGGCCGCCCGAGAAGTGATCGTAACGGACCTCGCACACGAGCCGCGGCGCCAGCGGCTTCCACTCCGTGTTGCGTCCAGCGCTCCAGCGACTGGGACCGCCGGGAGCGCCGCCGGTGAAGCCCGGCGGCTCGACGAGCGGCTCCAGCACGGGCTTGAGCGCGCGGCGCTCGGGCACGGTGAAGCTCGCGCTGAAGCCGACGTGGTGCAGCAGTCCGGCGTCGTCGTAGAGCCCGAGGAGCAGCGAGCCGATCTCGCCGCCCGTCTGCGCGTAGCGGAAGCCGCCCACCACGCAGTCGACCGTGCGCATGCGCTTGACCTTGCGCATGGCCGTTCGCTCCCCGGACGCGTAGGCCGCGTCCGCGCGCTTGGCCACAACGCCGTCGAGCCCGCCCGCGCCGAGCTCGGCGAGCCAGCGACCCGCCAGCGCACGGTCGGCGGTGACGGGGGAGAGCCGCAGCGTCCCATCCGCCGGCACGTGCGCGAAGAGTTGCTCGAGCCGTCGCCGCCGCTCCGTGAGGGGCAGCGCGGTGAGATCGCGACCGGCGTCGTCCACGAGCGCATCGAAGACGAGATAGGTCACCGGCGTCTCGCGCGCGAGTTTCCGCACACGGCTCTCGGCCGGATGGATGCGCTGCAGGAGGGCGTCGAAGTCGAGCCGCCCGTCGCGGGCGACGACGATCTCCCCGTCGAAGACGACGCGCCGGAGCGGCAGCGCGCTCAGCGCGGCAACGAGCTCGGGAAAGTAGCGCGTGAGCGTCTGTGCGCTCTTCGACTGGAGCACGACGCGCTCGCCCTCACGAAAGGCGAGGCAGCGGAAGCCATCCCACTTCGGCTCGAACGACCACTCCTCGCCGGGCGGCAGCGTGTCCACCGAGAGCGCCTC